>NZ_JBFUFF010000013.1:0-127016 GCF_056403555.1 Rhizobium sp. P2_G2 | reverse complement strand
TCTCTATCGTGGTCTCGTTGCTTGGCTTCAAATCACGCCGGCGCTTTTCAAGCTGGACACCAACTCGGCTACCGACTTCACCTTGACGCCCGCCTTGCGGCCCGACGGCTCCTCGGTCTTGAGGACCTTCAGGCGCGGCGAAATGTCAACGCCCAGGTCTGCCGGAGTCTTCTTGTCGAGCGGCATCTTCTTCGCCTTCATGATGTTGGGCAGCGAGGCATAGCGCGGCTCGTTCAAACGCAGGTCCGAGGTGATCACCGCCGGCAGTTTCACTGCAATCGTCTGCAGGCCGCCATCGACTTCACGGGTGATGTTGGCGCTGTCGGCACCCAGGATCTCGACCTTGGAAGCAAACGTCGCCTGCGCCCAGCCCAGAAGCGCCGAGAGCATCTGGCCGGTCTGGTTGGAATCGTCATCGATCGCCTGCTTGCCGACAATCACCAAGCCGGGCTGTTCCGCCTCGACCACGCCCTTGACCAGCTTGGCGACGGCCAGCGGCTCGACGATCTCCTGATCGGTTTCCACCAGGATCGCCCGGTCGGCACCCATGGCCAGCGCGGTGCGCAGCGTTTCTTCCGCCTTGGCCGGACCGACCGACACCACCACCACTTCTTCCGCCTTGCCGGCTTCCTTCAGGCGCAGTGCTTCCTCGACCGAAATCTCGTCGAACGGGTTCATCGACATCTTCACATTGGCAAGCTCAACGCCCGATCCATCCGCCTTCACGCGGATCTTCACGTTGTAGTCAACGACACGCTTCACGGTCACGAGAATTTTCATGGAGGCCTCCTCGTGGTCAACGCGTTGGTAGCGGCACTTCGCCGCGATAGTCGTAGAAGCCCCGTCCGGTCTTCCGGCCAAGCCATCCCGCTTCGACATATCTAACCAGCAGCGGGCAAGGCCGGTACTTGGTATCGGCGAGCCCCTCATGAAGTACATTCATGATCGCGAGGCAGGTATCGAGACCGATGAAGTCGGCAAGTTCCAGCGGTCCCATCGGGTGATGCGCACCGAGCTTCATGCTCAGGTCGATGTCAATGACGGA
Source organism: Rhizobium sp. P2_G2 (assembly GCF_056403555.1). NCBI lineage: Bacteria > Pseudomonadati > Pseudomonadota > Alphaproteobacteria > Hyphomicrobiales > Rhizobiaceae > Rhizobium > Rhizobium sp. P2_G2. Next base: position 125,971 of record NZ_JBFUFF010000013.1, on the reverse strand, counting down.
GCCGACGCCTTCATAGAGCGTATAGACCGCTTCATTGATCATCGGGATCAGGAGCCGGTTGACAATAAATGCTGGAAAATCCTCCGCCACCACCGCGGTCTTGCCGAGCCGTTGAACGACCGCGCTGACGGCTTCGAAGGTCTCGCTGCTTGTCGCGATCCCGCGGATCAACTCGACGAGCTGCATGACTGGAACCGGATTCATGAAATGCAGCCCCATGAATTGCGCTGGCCGCTCGGTCCGCCCCGCGAGCCGCGTGATCGAAATTGACGATGTATTCGACGTCAGGATCGTTTCCGGCTTTAGGTGCTGGGCAAGCTCGCCGAATATCTTCAGCTTGACCGCCTCAATCTCAGTCGCCGCCTCGATGATGAGATCGCGCGTACCGAGTTCGGGCAGATTCACCGTCGTGCGGATACGTTCGAGAGCGCGCGCCCTTTCGTCGTCGGCGATCACTCCCCGCGTCACCTGACGCTGCATATTCTCGCCGATTTTCTGCAGCGCCGCCTCGAGCCCATCCGCTTGAACGTCCATCAGCGTGACATCGTATCCGCTAAGCGCGAGCACATGGGCGATCCCGCTGCCCATTTGACCGGCGCCGACCACCCCAACAGTTTGGATCGTCATCTCTTATCCTTCCCCTGGCCTTTTCGAATGCCCGCCGCCCGCACGACTGAGAACGACTTGGGATGCAGAGCGGTACCCCATGTAGATAGCGATTGATCGCCTGAGGAAATAACCGTATTTTGCGCTATATCCATTCATTCAATACATGGATTGAGATGCGCCCGCGCCGGTTTCTTCCATCCCTCAGCCTGTTGTCCGCCTTCGAGGCCGTCCTGCGAACCAGTTCCATCTCGGCGGCAGCGCGAGAGGTCAATCTGACGCAAAGCACGGTCAGCCGCCTCATCCAGAACCTGGAACAACAGCTCGGGAGACCGCTCTTCGAGCGCCATAGGCTGAGGCTCATTCCAACGGAAGCTGCCCTGGCCTACGGGCGAGATGTGACCCGGGCGCTCGACCTTATTCAACGCGGAAGCATGGAGTTCTCAGCCAATCCTGGGGGCGGAGCCTTGTCGCTCGCAATCCTCCCCGCCTTCGGCACACGGTGGCTGGCGCCGAGGCTCGGCAAGTTTCTCACCAGAAATCCAGGCGTAACAATTAACCTCGCAACACGCCTCAAGCGATTCAATTTTGCCGCCGAAGGGTTTGACGCAGCAATTCATTTCGGAATGGACGATTGGCGCGACGCAGGGCACATGAAACTCTTCGAAGAGGCTTTGACTGCGTGTATTTCTCCGACACTCTTGGCAGAACACCCGGTTCACACTGTTCATGACATGCTGGATCTCCCACTGTTGCAGTTGGAGACAAGATCGAATGCATGGAAAACTTGGTTTGCCGCGCAGGGGGCTGACTCGCCGAGCGTGACGGGAATGTTGCTCGACCAATTCGCGACTATGACTCAAGCGGCCATTTCGGGGCTTGGAGTAGCACTCCTCCCCGACTATCTCGCTGATATCGAGGTAGAGGAGAAGCGCCTTGTGCCGCTTCTGAAGCGGTCGGTTCCTGGTACAGGCGCCTATTGGCTGGTCTGGCCCCGGTCGCGGCCCAACTATCCGCCGCTGGAGGCATTCCGCACCTGGCTTGCTACGGAGGTCTCATCCTAGTGCGGCCACGTCGGTCAGAGTTAGACGAACCGCAATGCAGCGAAGTCGCTACATCTGCATCTGGCTCGGGTTCGCGTACGATTTGACACACACTAGAGAGGTTTAGAATGACGCTTCCACGCATGGTGCAGTTGAGTGGAATCGAACCGTCGGCCCCTCTCTTGATTTAGATAAGGTTCTGATCCGTCTCCCAGTTTAGTTGCATAGGGTCTAGTAGCTGCCAAACATGGTCTGACCGTCGCGAAATGCCCCTAGCTCAATGTGGGTACGAGACCCTTTGCCCTTCGTCACATACGGCCTCTTGACATGTGAGGTAGAGGGCAGTTCCTCGGTTACCGGATACAGTCCAAGGTACTCCTGCCCAGTGAAGCCGCTCGAGTCTGACGCAACCAGAGGCATCACTGTTGATTGCCACTGAGAACTGACCCAGTTTGACGGGATATTTCCATCTGTCCCGGATCAGCATCCTTGAGACAGAACTGGTTTGATTGAGAAGAGAGGATTTTCGGCTCATCGTAGCTCATTCAAAGGAAGCGAAGATGAGACAAAAATCCGGGCCGCAGGCATCGTCGGCCTAGAAGACGATCAAAGACATCCGCCGCGCCACGCACAAGCACCACTCGGCGAGGGATAAATTCCGCATCGTGCTAGAAGGGCTGCGGGGCGAAGACTGCGTGTTCCACTGATCGTCCGCACGGCAGCCTAAACGCAAAGCCACCCATCAGTCGCCTCGCCCTATCCGAGGACTACCTGTTGAGGCACCACTTCTAGTCGTTTACAGAGAGCACCATGATCGGATCGGCGATCTTTTCCGGTGCGATTTCCTCGCCGAGCGGCAGGACGGCGGTGCCCACGGCGAAAAACTCGATCACATGGGTCTGCCAGCCATGGCTGCCTTCATGGATTTCAAGGCCGACGACGCCCTCGGCTTTCGCGGCGGAGGCTTCGGCCTGCATGCGCTCGATGGCGATTTCCCGGGCTTCGTACATCGCAGCMGTATAGTTTTCCAATTCGACATTGCTGCCGGCGGYTTTCATCGTCTGKAACATGCCGCGATGGGCGACGTGATAGACGCAGGACCCCATCACCAGYTCCACCGGGCGATATCCGGCATGCAGCAGCGACCAGAAATCCTGGCCCGAGAGATCGGAGGTGAATGGGCCGCCATCATGGGCACGGAACCCTTGATGTCCCGCGGCATGGACGACACCTGTGCCTATGGCGATGAATTCCAGTATGTGCTCGTCCCACTCCATCCGCTTGATGGTCAGTTTGACGCCCACGATGCCATCCGCGCCCATGGCCGTTGCCTCGGCGCTCATGCGTGCCATCGCCAGTTCGCGGGCATGATACATGGCTTTCGAAAGCACGGTCAGTTCCTGRTTCTGGCTCCAGGAGCCATACTGGATGCCGACATGATAGACGCAACTGCCGACGCARAGYCCGATCGGCTCAAAGCCGGCTTTGCGCACCAGCAGGAATTCGTTGACGCTGAAATCCGATGTGAACACCCCGGTCGAGTGTGCTGAGGTTCTGAGGCCTTTCAGCCGCTCGACGGCATGGGCGGGAAGTGCGCTTGTCATGGTCAGATGGCTCCCTCGTCTTCATAGGTTGAATAGGATTGATGGTGGCGGGACCGGCCTTTGAGCGGCGTGCCTTCGCCCTTCAGGTCGACGGCCATKGCGAACTCGAGCGGCATTGCGTCTGCCAGCCGCAGGCGCGCGCCGGTCTTCGATCGAAAATCGAGGTGCGGTTCGGCGGGCACATCCACCGTGGTTGCGACCACGATGTGGCGGGCAAGGTATTTCTTGGTATCGTTACTGTCTTCGACCTCGAACATCTGGCTGAAATTGACGTGCGCCAATGCGCCGCCGCCGGATTTTTCCAGTCGCCGCCGCAACTGCGCATGGGCACTTCGGCGCACCGTTTCCCAAAGCGTCGACAGCGGCTTGGACTCAAGGTTGCCGGCGAATGCCAGGTTGGTGCGTCCGCGCCAGTCGTTGAGCCACTCATAGTGTGCGCCCACCGCAATACCGGTCGGAACGATGCTGGCGTCCAGCAATTTGACGAATTCCAGTGCCGGCACGGTGGCGACGATCGGGTTTTCGCTCGGGGGAAGGCCATCGATTTTGACGGCAGTGCCGATGAGCGTGAAATCCATGCTGGCTTCGATGTTCAAGGGCACGGTGCGCATCTTGACATCGACGACGGCGTTGGCGCCGGCAGCCTTGGCTTCTGCCTGCAGCCTTTCAATCGCCGCGTCCCACCCCTGCATATGCCCTTCCGTCCAGGACCAGCCGTAATGCAGCCAGCAGGTGGCCGAAACTGCGGCAACGGGCTTGATGCCGTGCGACCGCATGATCAGCAGTTCCGACGGCGTCATGGTCGCCGTCCACGGCACCGTGCCTTCACGGCTGTTTTTCAGGCGGTCGATGAGGTGGGCCGGCAGGCGACCGTTGCTGAGTGCGGTGACGGTCTGCTCGTAACGGGCCTCTGCGGCAGCCTGTTGCGCCTTGGCCTCTGGATCGGATTTCTTGAAGATGTCGAACAGGCCCATCGAGGCGCTCCTATGACGACATGAAGGACGACAGGGATTGGCTGAGATTTTTGGCGTGATCGGTGGCTTTCTGCGTCTCGTCGGCAAGCTGCCGGAACCACTCTGCGGGATCGAGGCTCTTTGTATTGAGCGTGATGTCGCGCACCACCATCGCCACATTCGCCCGGAGCTGACCCTTGACGATTTCCAGCGTGTATTTCCGCTCGCCGATCACGATGCTGACGCCGGTGATCTTGGCCGAGCCAAACAGAAACGGCTTGGTTTCCAGAACCGTCACATGGTCCGGCATCGCTTCCTTCAGGCGTAAGGCGAAGGCTTGCAGATTGCTCTCGGCATCGTCCTTGAAGCGCCGCAGCCAGGCTGTTTGAATGTCGAAATCGATATTCTTGCCCATGTCGTTCATTTGGCAGGGTTCTCCAATACGCGGTGGCTGATGCCGCGCATGCCRACGGCGAGCTTGTCGCGGATCTCGGCGAGCTTGGCCTCGCGGTCGCGGTCGCCGGCGGCCACTTCGCGTTCGATATCGATGACCTCATTCATGGTCCGTATGGTTTCGTCGGCGACCTGGGCCAGAACGTCGATATTGCGCTGGTCKCCGCCCAGCGAACGCGCCGCGCTGACGGCGGCATCGTGTGCGCCYTTCGAAGCCAGCATGGTGATCTGGCGGGCCGCRTCGTCCAGCTTTTCCGCCTCATCCGCCGCGCGGCGAATATCGACCTGCACCACGGCCTGTGACGCCACGGCCATCAGCCGCGGGATGACCACCAGCATGCCGTTGGAAATCTTCATCAGGCGTGTCTCTGCCGCCTTGCGGTTCTGGCCGATGATCGGGATGAGCAACGCTGAGCCAACCAGGTTTTCACGCATCTCGGCGATCTTGCCGCGAAAATTGGCCAGCGCATTGCGAAATTCCATGACGTCCGCGGCATCGGCCGGATCGCCGGACTTAATGGCGTTGAGCCGCAACGCTTCGAGTTCTTCCTGGCCGCGATCGAGGGCGATTTGTCCGCCGGCGATTTCCAGCTTGAGGCCATTCAGGCTCTTCTTGATGGCGGCGGCCTGCTGGTCCAGAAGCTCGATGGCAACAGCCAGATCGGCCTTGATCCGCCGGGCTCGTGCCTGCTCCTCATCCATCAATGTCAGGAACTGCTTGCGATTTTCCTGAAAGCCCTTGAAGGCGGTATGCGCATCGGCAACGGTGCCGAGCAGCTTGGCGAACAGCCCCTTGCGTGGCGCCGCCTGGCCCGATGCCGATTCCGCCTGGAGATCTTCGATGCGCAGGATCTTGACGCCATCGATCACCGCGGCAGCAATACGGCCCACTTCGCCTGCATCACCGAGGCGCACGCCCGCCAGCAACTGGCGCGAGGCCTGGGCGATATCCGCCAGCACGTTGTCACCATGCGCCAGCAGGGTCGCAGTTTTCCGGAAATCGACATTGCTCGCCGAACGCTGAGCAACAGCAARATCGTCGTTGCTCAGATTGTCGATCTCGACCAGGCGCGACGGCGTCCGTTGCGGCTCGAGCCCGGGGGCGGGCGCACTGCCTTGCAGGGGCTCCAGACTTTGGGACTGTGACAACACGGAAGAGGGCCTGGCGACGTCTTCGCTGCCGTAGTCGAATGCGGAAAGATCAAGCGGTTTGGATTCAGGTTCTTCAGCCATCAATCATCCCTCCCAAGAACGGCTCGCCCACTTTGCTGGCCATCTCGCTTGCCGCTTGCGAGACGATCGGGGCCGGCCGATACAGCAGACATATATCAACCTTGAACGGCCAACGCCCTTGCAAAATTCTCATATCGTTGGCGAGAAAGGGGGTTTTAAGCCGAAAGACATGTGTCAACCGGTCGCAGGGGGAGCTCGGATCGGCGRCGTYRGCACGTCTGCGAGTCCGWATCTCACGCCGCCGTCAGCGTCCGGACACCAGACACTTCGATCTCACATTCGGCGTTACAGGTGTCATAAGCCGCCTGCATCCGGACCCAAACCGCCGGGCCATTGCCGATCCCTCCGTTCGGATCAGTTTGCCGTTTTCAGGGCACCAGAATGTCAAATATTGACATCGCTGCTTGCGTGCGGAACAATCCGCYTAGAGCATGTCGCCCGAAAGGGTRAAGCGGTTTCGGGATAACGACATSCAAGAACAAAAGCTTAGAGCGCGGTTCTGATTCCATCAGAATGCAAAGCGCTCTAAGAGTCTGAAAAGGAGGGCGTGGTCATGACCAGCAGCCTGCATGTAAGTTTACCCGACGAAATGCGCGCGTTCGTCGATATGCGCGCCAATGGAAAGAACCAGTACACAACTCCAAGCGAATATGTGCGCGCCCTTATTCGAGCGGATATGGAACGCGAAGAGGATCGCCGGTATGCGATCCGCTCTCTGTTGCGAGCGAAAGATGAGTTTCGTCGCGGAGAGATGCTGCCATTGTCCGCCCTCGATGCCGTCGATGCCGAACTGGATGAAGAGCTGCGGTAGTGGCTCCTTGCGTTTTGATCTTGCCGACTGCCGTCGACAATTATCGTCTCGCCGTTCGCGAAACCGCGCGGAAATGGTCCCCTGAACAAGCCAAGATATATGGACGCCTGCTGCGGGCAGGTTTCGATTCCATCCCGGAAGCATACGCGCGAGCGAGCCGGAAAAAAGATGAGCGGGTTGGCAATTCTCTGTTCCGGCTTCACAAGATCGAGCACCACTACGCCGTCTATATGGTTGTAGACGAAGCAACGTTCGTCAKTGCCGCCGTGCTGCACGAGCGAATGGATATTCCCACACAGGTGCAGGCGATCGAACGATTGACTGACAGAGAATATGAAGCCCTGATGGGACATCCTCGACGGGAGTGATGAACAAGTAATCCCGGCCGAAAGCGAACGCAGGACAGCGGTTCACGAAGACTATGGCGCTCACGCGCCGTCGCCTCCGAAGGCGATCTTGATGTCRGCAGGGATCAGCACCTAGTCTCAATGCGGCTCCWGCGCAYGGCCAATTTCTATGCCAATATCGTACAGCTCGCGCGCGAMGAGGATATAGCGCGCGTCTTCRACATGGTGGGGCAGTCCGCGGCGCGCCTGCTCAAAATGCCCKACGGCCTGTTTGTCGGCGGCGACGCAACCATCGTGCTCGTTGGCTCCTCAGGCCCGAAGTCCGCCATACGTGAAATTGCCCGAGKCATCGCTGGCTGGAAAAATGGAGCCAAGAGCTTCGACAATGGGCGCCCGCAGCTCCACAAGCCAGCCACGAAAGGTACGCGCCCATGATAACGAATACCGACCTCAAGCATCTCTACCGCTGCGTCGAACTCGCAAGTGAAGCCGTGGACGCCGGCGACGAACCGTTCGGCTCCGTGCTGGTCGACGCCGACGGAAGCGTGCTTGCAGAGGATCGCAACCGTATCCACACATCGGGAGACGGAACGCAGCATCCGGAATTCACCCTGGCACGCTGGGCGGCCGAACACTTGGCGCCCGAGGCGCGGGCGCGGGCCACGGTCTACACCTCGGGCGAACATTGCCCGATGTGCGCGGCGGCGCACGGCTGGGTCGGGCTCGGCCGCATCGTCTATGCCAGCTCGTCGGAACAGCTCGGCCAATGGCGGGCGGAAATGGGCGTTGCCGAATCGCCGGTTCGCCGTGTCGCGATCGAGAAGATCCTGACCAGAGCCATTGTGGATGGGCCGGCGCCAGAACTTTCAGAAAAGGTGCGAGCGCTGCATGCCAAGCGACGTGGGATGGTCTAGCATCGGATACTAGCCGCAATAGATGCCCATAAAAATCCTCCACGGGTAGGCGGTCTTTGACGCTTCATGATGGGATCGGAGCCGGAGAACCCGATCTTTCGTAGTTCGGCAGCTGAGAGGATTCGAACGCCAGACACCGGGAACGGCAAGGCAGTTATTCGAAACGCCAATTCGACCAGGGTCGCCGCCTGCTCGCCGAAAGCGAGCGAATTAGAAAACCGCACACGCTTTAAGTAAGAATTTACGTGTTTTCCACACAATAATTTCATGAGGGAAGCACAAGGTAATAATTCTTTAAGTATCTCTGATTTTGTTGCGCGCTGGTCAGATCGAGAAGGCGGGCAAGAACGAGCGAATTATTCTCTTTTCTTGACTGAGCTTTGTGATGTCCTTGGGGTGGCGCATCCCGACCCCGCCAGCGCCTCCCATGAACTGAATGATTATGTCTTCGAACGCCGCGTCGAGCGTCAAATGGCAGACAACAGGCCAGAAGTGGGGCGGATCGACCTATACAAACGTGGGCATTTTATTCTTGAGGCAAAGCAAAGCCGCCAGCGTTCTGTATCGGACGCGCCGGCTAACTCTCTGCGGGTCGACGTTGCGTCATGTAACGGTCGTCCAATCCTCGTTATCATTTCGCCTTCAGCTTCTTCCCGAACTGATCGTGAGTTTTGTGTCGGTTGCGCCAAGCCTCGAGGCTGCTTGTATCGTGGCGAGGGGCCGCCTTCAACTGCGACACCTCCGTTTCGGGTTTAACCCGGACAATCATTCCATTGATCTCGATCTCGACGACGACACCGTGCTTCTTGGCGGTCATCGCCATGCGGTTGAGGTCAGATTGTCTGATCGTAGCTTTCTCGGTCACGCGAGCGTCCGGCGTTGTATGGCGGGAGCACATAACGCAAGCGATCACCCTTTGGCGAGGGCGAAGCGGGTGATAAATGACGTTCTTATCAGGGGTTCTGACTCGTCGCAGTTCGCGCCCTCAGTTCCTCAAGATCGCGCTTCAAACCGGCAACCTTGATGAGTGTGTCGAACTGGTTCATCGCCACAGCTGCAGCGAAGGCGCCTATTGCGATTGGCGCCGACTCATACGCCAGGTAGCCGACGGATAACCCGACCACAGCGGCCACAAGGTAGAGATATATCGGCTTCATTTGCCCATCCTTAAGCCCACATGACTTCTCGGCTGCAACCTGTCAGAGCGGCAGTCAAGACGCAAGCATTCGCCCTTTGTCGCGTTATCCATGTTGCATCCATGTCGCGTGGATTTGCCGAGCACAGTTTGAAACCGCTGGAAATCTCGGAAACTCAGTTGCAACATGAACGCGACATGAAAACCTGAAATCGAGAGCTCAGGATCGGCGCAAAGTGGTGTAAATCTCGGGGTTTATTATGGTGCCCAGGGGCGGAATTGAACCACCGACACGCGGATTTTCAATCCGCTGCTCTACCAACTGAGCTACCTGGGCATCTTTGCTTTCAGGCCCTTTCCAGACCTGCCGGGGAATGGTTCGCCCCGGAAGCGAGCGGGGTTATAGCATCTTGCCGGAGAGGTGCAAGCCCTGTGACAGATTTTTTTCAGTTTCTCACAAGGCCATGAAAAATAAGAATTTTCAGTCGCAATCGCTGGGCTGCGGAGCGTTCTCGTCATCGGCTTTGGTCTCGTCTTCGGAGACGGGAATGGCGTAAGAGCCGGAGAGCCAGCGGGAGAGATCGAGGTTGCGGCAGCGCTCGGAACAGAAAGGGTAGCTTTCGCGTGTCGAGGGACGCTCACATTCGGGACAGGGGCGTGTCTTGCGCAAAGGCGCGACGTTGGAGGCGGTCACAGGGCACCCTCCTTCCATTTTTCGTGGAACTCGAATCCCTCCCCGACCAGCAGGTTGACCGTCTCATAGAGCGGCAGGCCGACGACGGCTGTGTAGGAGCCGACGAGCTTCTGCACGAAGGTGCCGGCAAAGCCCTGGATACCGTAACCGCCGGCCTTGCCGCGCCACTCGCCGGAATCGAGATAGGCGCGCAGTTCCATCGTCGTCAAACGCTTGAAGCGCACCTTGGTTTCGACCACCTTGATGCGCGCCTGGCTCGAGGGCGTCATCAGGGCGATGCCGGTATAGACCCAGTGGCTGCGGCCGGAGAGCAGGTGCAGTGCCGCGGATGCCTCTTCCAGATATTCGGGTTTGCCGAGAATGCGGCGGCCGACGGCGACCACGGTATCGGCGGAGAGAATGTAGCTGCCGGCCCATTGCGGATCGAGGCGGACCTGCTGGAAGGCAGCCTCGGCCTTTTCGCTCGCCAGACGGCGGGCGAGCGAGCGCGGATGCTCGGCGCGCCGCGGCGTCTCGTCGAGATCCATCGGCATGAGCTTATCGGGCTGGATGCCGGCCTGGGCCAGGAGATCGAGGCGGCGCGGCGAGCCGGATGCCAATATCAGCCGTTGTGTCAACACGTCCGCTATCCCGCGAGTTCTGGGCGTGGATTACTTGAAGCGATAGGTGATGCGGCCCTTGGTCAGGTCATAGGGCGTCATCTCGACCAGCACCTTGTCGCCGGCGAGAACACGGATGCGGTTCTTGCGCATGCGGCCTGCGGTATGGGCGATGATCTCGTGCTCGTTTTCCAGCTTCACGCGGAAGGTGGCATTCGGCAACAATTCGGTCACCACTCCCGGAAATTCCAGAACTTCTTCTTTCGGCATATACGCGATGTCTTCCTAGATGTTTTGAAGGGATGCCGAGCGGCTCCCTGAATTGGCGCGGAAACTACACAAGATGGGCGGCCTTGTGAACTGTTCGGGTGGCGCTATTTAGGCCTAAATCGCGCCATGTGCAAGGAAAGCACAGGATTTTTACGCCTGCTCGGTATTGGCGGCGGCGATATTCCTGAGGATGCGGCGCGTCAGGTGATCGCGCACCTCACGATAGGCGTTGAGAATCTGCTCGCGCGTGCCCGTGGCAACGGTCGGGTCAGGCGTTGCCCAGTAGACGACATCGGCCGCCCAGGAGCGGGTCAGGTCGAGGGCGGCGTGATGGGCTTCGGGCGCCAGTGTCACGATCAGGTCGAAATAGTCGTCCTCGAGATCATCGAGCAGATGCGGCTGGTGGCGGCCGAGCGTCAGCCCGACTTCGGCCAGTACCGTGTCAACGAAGGGGTCGCGCTCGCCGCGACGGACGCCGGCGGAGGCGACATAGACGCTCTGTGGCAGGTGATGGCGGGCAATTGCCTCGGCCATTGGCGAGCGGATGGAATTCATGCCGCACATGAAGAGCACCGCACCGGGTAGCTTCGGAGGGCAGATGTCGCCGGCGGCGTCCATGACCGTCAGCCCCGCCAGTAGAGCACGCAGACGAGCGTGAAGAGACGCCGGGCGGTGTCGAAATCGAGCTTGATCTTGCCCTTGAGCCGCTCTTCCAATGTCTCCGAGCCTTCGTTGTGGATGCCGCGGCGGCCCATGTCGATGGCTTCGATCTGGCTCGGCGTCGAGGTGCGGATCGCCTCATAATAGCTTTCGCAGATCATGAAATAATCCTTGATGATCCGGCGGAACGGCGTCAGCGACAGGATATGGGTGGCGACCGGCTCGCTCTTCTCGGTCAGGATCGTCAGCACCAGCTTGTGGTCGAGCAGCGACAGTTTCAGATGATAGGGGCCGCCCGCATGGCCAACCGGCTCGAAGAAATTCTCCTCCAAGAGGTCGAAGATCGCCACGGCACGCTCATGCTCGACATCGGGCGTCGACCGGCCAATCGATTCGTCCAGCGTGACATCCGAAAGCCGGTGGACCCCGTTCGCCGCCATCTTATCGCTCCGGATTGAGCCGGATGGCGACGGAGCGGGCATGGGCGTCGAGCCCTTCGCATTGCGCCAGCGTGATTGCCGATGGCCCGAGTTCGCGCAGCGGCTCCGGACTGAGCTTGAGGATGGAAGACCGCTTCATATAGTCGAGCACCGACAGGCCGGAAGAGAAGCGGGCCGACCGCGCCGTCGGCAGGACATGGTTGGAGCCGCCGACATAATCGCCGATCACTTCCGGCGTGTGGCGGCCGAGGAAGAAGGCGCCGGCATTGCGGATCTTGCTCATCAGCGCCTCGGGGTGTTCAATGGCGATCTCGACATGCTCGGCGGCGATGCGGTCGGCGATCGGCGCTGCCGCATCCATGTTCGGTACGAGGATGATGGCGCCGAAGTCGCGCCAGGAGGCTGCGGCGGTTTCGGAGCGGGAGAGCTGTTTCAGCTGGCGCATGACGGCGCCTTCCACGGCGCGGCCGAAAGCCTCGTCATCGGTGACCAGGATCGATTGGGCTCCGGTATCATGCTCGGCCTGGGCCAGGAGGTCGGCGGCCAGCCAGTCGGGATCGTTGTCGGCGTCGGCAATGACCAGCACTTCCGAGGGTCCGGCGATCATGTCGATGCCGACCGTGCCAAAAACCTGGCGCTTGGCGGCGGCGACATAGGCATTGCCGGGACCGGTGATCTTGGCCACCGGCCGGATCGTCTCCGTGCCGTAAGCCAGCGCGGCAATCGCCTGGGCGCCGCCGATGCGGTAGATCTCGTCGATGCCGGCAATGCGGGCTGCGGCGAGCACGGCGGGATTGATGGTGCCTGCGCGCGCCGGCACGACCATGACCAGGCGCGGCACGCCGGCGACCTTGGCGGGCACCGCATTCATCAGCACCGAACTCGGATAGCTGGCCGAGCCGCCCGGAACATAAAGGCCGACCGCCTCGATCGCTGTCCAGCGCGAACCCAGCGTCACGCCGAGCGCATCTTCGTAGATGTCGTCCTTGGGCAATTGGCGGCGGTGGTGCTTTTCGATCCGGTCGGCAGCGAGAAGCAGGGCCTCGCGGACTTGCGGGTCGATGGCGTCGAAGGCCTCGTCCAGTTCATGCGGCGCAACGCGCATCGCCGTCTTGTCGAAATCGAGCGCGTCGAAGCGCAGCGAATAATCCTTGAGCGCCGCATCGCCGCGGGCAACCACATCCGCGATAATGGCTCGCACGGCCGCATTGACGTCCTCGGAGACTTCCCGCTTGGTGGTGAGAAAAGCCGCGAACTCCTTCTCGAAATCTGCGGATTGCCGGTTAAGCCAGATCGCCAAGGAACGCCCTCATAGACTGCAATGGAATGATAGGCGGCGCGCCGCCGTCAGGCCGCGCCGGGATGGCGCGGTTTCAGCGTCGTTTCCCACGTGCCGCCGGTATCCGCAAGCTGAACTTCGATACAGTCCACATCGAGCAGGATCGAGCCGCCGCCGGAGAGCACCAGTTCGATCGAGCCGTCAGGCCCCTCGCCTTCCTTTTCGAAGACGACGGCGAGCAGCGACAGCACTTTGTCGCTGGCCTTACGGTCGAAGCCCACCGAGCGCACGCCCTTGACCTGCTTGAAGCACAGCGCCGAACGGCTGCGCTCGAAACCTTTGCTGGCGCGTTCGGCCGCTTCCCAGTCGAAGCGGTTGACGGCAAGAGTAAAACTCTTGTTCTTCGGGGTATAATCGAGATCGCCGACGCGCAGGACGGCGTCCTGCATGTGGGCGGAGATCACCGTCAGGTCCTCGTCATCGAGGGCGAGAAGTTTCAAGGGCATTTTATCATCCAGTATCGCGCGCACGCCCGCCGGATTTCAATCAACCGGCCGGGCCATTTTCTCGATACTTCAGATAGGACGAGCGGCCGTTTTGCGCAACCGCTCTATGACATCGGATAAATCAGCCGCTGATCCGCTCGACAATGGCGCCGCAGCGCGTCAGCTTCTCTTCCAGCCGCTCGAAACCGCGGTCGAGATGGTAGACGCGCGACACCATGGTCTCGCCTTCGGCGGCGAGGCCGGCGATCACCAGCGACACGGAGGCGCGCAGGTCGGTCGCCATGACCGGGGCGCCCTTGAGGCGGTCGACGCCCTCAATGCGGGCGGTCTGGCCATTGAGCGAGATTTTCGCGCCAAGCCGGGCGAGTTCCTGCACATGCATGAAACGGTTCTCGAAAATCGTCTCGGTGATGTGCGAGGCGCCGCTCGATTTGGTCATCAGGCCCATGAACTGCGCCTGCAGGTCGGTCGGGAAGCCCGGATAGGGATCCGTGACCACGTCGACCGGGTGGATGCCGCCGCCATTGCGGTAGACACGGATGCCGCGTTCCGTCGGCGTGATGTCGGCGCCGGCGCGGCGAATGGCTTCGAGCGCGGTGTGGAGATAGTCGGCCCTGGTGTCGATCAGTTCGACATCGCCGCCGGTCATGGCCACAGCCATGGCATAGGTGCCGGTCTCGATACGGTCAGGCATGACGCGATGGCGGGCACCGGAAAGCAGCGGCACGCCTTCGATGGTGATGGTCGCGGTGCCGGCACCCGAAATCTTTGCGCCCATGGCATTGAGGCAGGCCGCGAGGTCGACGACTTCGGGCTCGCGCGCGGCATTGCCGATCACCGTCGTGCCGTTGGCAAGGCTGGCGGCCATCAGCATCACATGGGTGGCGCCGACCGAGACCTTCGGGAAAGTATAGCGGCAGCCGACCAGGCCATCCTTGGGCGCCTTGGCATTGACATAGCCGCTGTCGATCTCGATCTCGGCGCCGAGAGCCTGCAGGCTTTCGAGGAAGAGGTCGACCGGACGCGTGCCGATGGCGCAACCGCCCGGCAGGGAAACTCGGGCCTGGCCGGCGCGGGCGAGAAGCGGGCCGATCACCCAGAAGCTTGCCCGCATGCGCGACACCAGTTCATAGGGCGCGGTCACATCGGCAATGGTGCGGCAGGTGAAATGCATCGTGCGGGCATAGGAGCCGTCCTGATGCTCGCGGCGGCCGTTGACGGAGATGTCGACGCCGTGGTTGCCGAGGATGCGGCAGAGCAATTCGACGTCGGCGAGATGCGGCACGTTTTCGAGCGTCAGCGTATCGCTGGTCAGCAGCGAGGCGATGATCAGCGGCAGAGCCGCATTCTTGGCGCCGGAAATCGGAATGGTACCACTGAGCGGCTGTCCGCCGACGATTCTGATGCGATCCATGAAAATATAGTCCCCTTGAGACGCCGAAGGACGTCTCCATCTCTACCCGGCCATGTAGCGAATTGTTGTCGCCGATTCAAGGAATGGCCCTAATCGTTTTAGCCGGACGATTTGGGGAAAATTGCGGCGGTTCTCCTACTCGCCGTCGCTGCCGAGCAATTCGCCCGGCCGGTCGTCCTCCGCCCCCTCGCGGCGCGCCCGCGCCTGGAGCTTGCGGCGGGCAAGATTGGCGCGCAGCTCCAGTTTCAGCCGCTCGGCGCGTTTGTCGGCGGCTGTCTTTCTCTCTGGTTTTTCCGGCTTATCCTCGGCCATGGCTTTTCATAGCGCAAAATTCGGGCGCGGCAAACCAAAGTCGAGAGGAAGCGTTGAAGAGGGTGGAGGAACGACCATGGTCTTTATCGGCACGGCCGCGTGGAGCATTGCGAAATCGGCGGCGAAGCGGTTTCCACAAAACGGTTCGTCACTGCATCGCTATGCGAATGTACTGGATGGGGTCGAGGTCAATTCGTCGTTCTACCGGCGCCACAGACCGGAGACCTGGCAGCGCTGGGCCGATAGCGTGCCCGACCGGTTCCGGTTTGCTGTGAAGATGCCGAAACGGATCACGCATGAACTGCGCCTTAGCAGCGCTGAAGCGGACACGGACCTGTTTCTCGCCGACATCCGTCCGCTGGACGAGAAGCTCGGACCAATCCTCATGCAATTGCCGCCGAAACTGGTATTCGAGTCCGCAGTCGTCGAAGCTTTCCTGACGCACCTGCGTTCCGCTTTTGCCGGCTGCATCGTCATCGAACCACGACATCGGAGTTGGAGCTCGCCGGAGGCAACCATACTGTTGTCAGTGAACGATGTGATGCGCGTGACGCCGGATCCGCCAGTGATCGCCGTTGAGACGCCGGCGGACCGAACGGGTTTCCTTTATCTCCGGCTGCATGGTTCGCCAAAAGTCTACTATTCCTCCTATAGCGATGAAGATATCGCGCGCTATCGCCGACAGCTGGACCGGGCCTCACCCGACAGCTGGTGCATTTTCGACAATACCGCTTCCGGAGCCGCCTTGCCCAATGCGCTGACCATGCTCGACCAGTGCCGGCACAAATGAAAACGCGCCCGGCGGACGGGCGCGTTTTCATTGTCCCTAAGCTCCTTGAACGGAAACTTAGAATTTGTAGCCGATGCCGAGGATGACTTCGTGCTGCTGCGGGTTGAAGTTCACGCTCTTGATATCCTTGCCGCCGAAATCGTTGAAGCGATACTCCGCACGGGCAAACATGTTGTCGGTGAACTTGTAGTCGACGCCGAGACCCAGCGTATAACCATTGAGCGTCTTGGTGCCCTTGCTGGTCGGGCCTGCCAGATCGACATAGCCACGGGTGACCGTCCAGCCACCGGCTGCGTAAAGCAGGGCATTGTCCATTGCATAACCGACGCGGGCGCGAACCGAACCCTGCCAGTCGGTACCGTAGTCGGTGCGGGAGGTCGTGGCCTTGTTCCAGTTGTAGCTGAAGTCGCCTTCCGCGCCGAGCACCAGATTGTTGTCGAACTGGTAGTTATAGCCGGCGAAGGTGCCCAGCAGACCGCCGAATTCGGTGTGCTTAGCCGTTGCCCCGTTGAAGTCGAGATGGCTGTTCAGCCACTCGGCACCGCCCATGACGCCGATATAGGGACCATCCCAACCGGCCGGCACGGCAACTTGCGCAGGCTCAGGCGCCGCCGGCACTGCATCGATCGCATCTGCAGCAAAAGCCGCCGGCGCGATGGACGCGAGCACGGCGGAGAGCAGAAGTGCCTTCTTCATTTTCATTCTCCTTCAACATTCGCCCGGGCAAACACCCACGGGCTGATGCAGTGGTCTGCTTCACGCGAACGAAGCGGCAGCCCGATCGGCGCAGATCACATCACTCACATGGGGATGCTCCCCAATGCCTCAAACAGCTAGGCGCGCTTTGTGTTCCAAATAAGCTAATAAAATGGATGCGAATATTTGGCGCAGGTAGAAATTATCCCTTCTTCATCAATGGCTTACAGAAGGCACTGTGATTGTGAATGGCTGACCTGCAGAGATAGCATCCGTGGATGTGGCGGTTTTGTGAACTGCCACGATATAGCCCGAATTGATGCTGGCACCGAAGGCACGGGAGATTGAAAAGCTCCTCCTGTGGTTTGAATTTGCAATGCAAATCTATCACCGCGCGAGCGGAACAATATCCCGTAGCCGGTCTTTTACCGCCATGACGATCATCGAGATCTGGAGCAAGGGACATGGACGCGAACAATGAAAAGGAGACGAGGCAGCGTGCACACGCAGCCGAAGATGCACTTCTCATCCTGATCGACCGGCTGGCCATGCGTGGCGTGATCTCCGTCGACGAAGGCATAGACATACTACAGGTGCTGTCGCGCGGTGGCGATCAGTCGGCGGCCCGCATTTCGCAATCGCTCAACCTGTTGAGCCAGCTCCGCCGCCTCAGGCAGGGCAACGGCTCGACCGCCCCCGGTGCGCCCGCGAACGGCCCATTGCTCGGTTGAGGAGGGTGACAATGGCAGAGAAAACGGACAAAACCGAGACAGGCGGCGAGCCGCCGGAACCTGACACGGTGACGGACAAAAAGGCGAAGCAGGCCGTCGAAGGCGGCGGCCGCGCCAAGGGCAAGAGTGATGCCGAGCATGTGAAGGCGGCGGTGACCGACCTGGACAATGGTCTCTCGGTCAAGAAATAATTGCGGCGCACCAAAACCTCTCGCCGCGATCCCGGTTCCGGTCGTGGGTTCGCGAAATCTCCTGCGCCTCCCATCGAGCTCAGCGCCCCCTTCCTGCTGCACCCTGATCCAGGTCTGCACAGGCGATTGACATCTGCCAATTGCTTCCACGAAAATGGCACGGCGGCTTGCATCGCCCCGACACGCGCGCTGCATGCGGACGGCATTTCCTGTCCATATCGCCATGATCCGACATTTCCTCCTATACAGGTGCAAATTTTTGGTTATCGTAGGAGTTGAAGCAGGCGGACCGCTCCGGGGCCTGTCGCGTTGGAACGATGAGCCGAGGTAGAAAATGTCAGTCAAATCTCCCAATCCCATCGATGTCTTCGTCGGCGCACGCGTGCGGCTGCAGCGACAGGTCTTGGGCATGAGCCAGGGAACCCTGGCCGGTGCCCTCGGCATCACATTCCAGCAGATCCAGAAATATGAGAAGGGCACCAACCGCATCGGCGCCAGCCGGCTGCAGGAGATTGCCAATGTCCTCGGCGTTCCCGTCAGCTTCTTCTTCCGCGACGGTGACGACCTGCCGGCGACCACGACCGGCATCGGCGTCCCCACGGCGGAAGCCAACAGTGTCATGCAATATCTTTCCACTGCCGACGGGCTGAAGCTCAACCAGGCATTCGTGCGGATCAAGGATCCGCAGATCCGCAAATCGATCATCACTTTCGTCGAATCGCTGGCTGGTGGCGGCAGACATATGCTGGGCGAAGCAGCCAAATTGTCGAAACCGCTTTTTGTGTAGCCCCCATACCGCCGTGGACGACCATGGCGGTCCTCCGGAGCATTCCTTGATCTTTCGGGTGGTGACGTTCGGTGATCTCAGGCTCACCGATTCCGTGAGCGCGACAGTGCCCTACCCGGAAAAGGCGCTGATTGCGATCTGTTACCTGCTCGCCGCCAAAGGGTTCGAGCGCACACGCAGCGACGTCGCGCAATTCCTCTGGGGGAGCGCCGACAGCCGCAGCGCCATGGGTAATCTCCTGACACTCCTGTCTCGCGTCAAGAACCGGCAGGCCGAGATCGGCACACAACTGATCATCGCGCGCGACCTGACCATCGCGATCGATCCCGCGCTCGTCGAGGGTGATTTCGTCCTCCTCGGCCAGGACATGCCAAACACCGAGGCACTCCTCAAAACCTTCTTGCAGCAGTGCCATGGCATCTTCCTCGCCGATGCCGACGATCTCTCCGAACGGGGCCGCGACTGGATCACGGCGCAACGGGAAAGCCTGGCCGACCGCATTTCGCACACGCTGGATGAGATGAGCGACAGTGATCTCGGCGTGCACCACATGCTCGTCCAGGAAAGCGCCTACCGGCTCATGCAGATCGAGCCGCAGCGCGAAGCGGCCTACCGCGCGCTGATGCGAATCCATCTTGTCGGCGGCCATCCCAATGCGGCGCGGGCAACGCTCGAACGGCTCAAGGATCGGCTCAAGCAGGATGTCGGCGCCGCGCCCGAGCGGTCGACTCTTGCCCTGCTGCCGGCGATCGCGACCGTCGAACCGCAGCCCAGGGTGACAGGGAGCCGTGAGGAAGGCGGCGGTGCCGACGCCGGATATCGCAGACATCTGCCGCGGGTTGCCCTGCTTCGTCCCACGGACATCGCCGGGGCAAGCCTCGTGCCGGGCCTTATCGAGGATGTCACACTCGGGCTCTGCAGCTTCAAGACCATTGCCATGATTGCGCCGCACACGGCCGACCGGATCGCCATAGCCACCGATCGCGCGGCCGCCTATGAGCAACACACGATCCGCTATGCGCTCGATACGCGGGTTCGGACCCAGGACGGCCACGAAAGCATCTTTGCCCAGCTGGTCGACATCCGCAACGATTCGGTCATCTGGGCCGATCGCTTCGACGCCGGCGTCGCCTCCATGCCCCGCCAATATCGTGCGATGGCAAGCCGTATCATCGCCTCGGTGACATCAGGCATCGAAGAGATGGAAATCGAACGGCTCGGCTGCGAGCAGCATCCCAATGCCTATCAGTATTACCTGATGGGCCAGCGCTTCCTCAAGCGCATCGACCTGCCCGACATCCGCCGCGCCCGCAAGGCCTTCCGCCAGGCGATGAAGGAGGACCGGCGGTTTTCGGCAGCCCTTGCTGGGCTTGCTCGGGCCGATCATTTGGAATGGCTGCTCACCGCAAGGGGCGATGTCGCGCTGCTCAAGTCATCGGAGTTTTTTGCGCGGGATGCCATTCGCGTGCAAGACGGCAGCCCCGGCGGCTATCGGGAACTCGGCGTTGCAAAGCTCTATCAACACCAGTTCGACGAAAGCATCGAGGCGTTCGAAAAGGCCGAGGCCGCCTCACCTTGCCATGCCGACATGATCGCCGACTATGCCGACACCCTCGTGCACGCGTCCGACCCGGTGCGTGGGCTGGCGAAGATCGAAAGCGCGTTGGAGCTCAATCCTTTGGCGCCGGATGTCTACTATTGGACGGCGGCGGGCGCGAACTATTGCCTGGAACGCTATGAGACGGCACTCGACCGTCTCGGCCAGATGGAGGAGCAAGGTCCGGCTTCCAGGGTCGCCGCCGCGTGTTGGGGCATGCTCGGCGATCGCAAAAAGGCACAATTTTACCGACGCAAGGCGCTGGCGATCCATCCCGACTTCAACATCGAGACATGGCTGTCGATCATGCCGGTCAGGGAACAATGGCAGAAGGAGCAATACCGGGAAGGATTGCGCAAGGCGGGATTTGCGTGATCGTTTGCTTGGGATGTCAGCTGTTCTCAAACCGGAAGCGATCAACCCAAAGAAATGAGGCGCAAGAGCGCCTCCATCAGTGATAGAAGATAACAAAAGACCAGTTCTTTTTAACAATCGTCAAGTGAATGGCAAATCTCGTGCACTTCTTCGTCTGATAAATTGCTGCAACTTGGTTGCATCAACCAACACAACCCTCCGAAGAACGACCGTGTAACGCTCGTGTAACGCCCGATGTCTTAGTTTTTGTAAGGCAATCACAATTGTAGCGATTGCGCGTTCAAGGGGGCTTTGATGACAAAACAGATATCGACCGTGAGCAGCACGGAGTTCGAAAAGGAATTGGCTGCATTGGCAAGGATGGTCACGCATGCGCGCCAGACCGCACAGGACCTGGGCACCACCATGCCGACATATTGCCTGGATGTCGCCTTGGCAGCCATCATCGAAGAGATGGAGATGCACGGTGTCGACTTGCGCAAGGGCGAGATGAAAACGGATACCGGTATCACGGCACATTACAATTAAGCAGCATAGTGACCGGGTGCAGTAGGGGGCATCCGATCGTCAATATGTCGCCCGACCGCCCGACAGGTCGAAAACCGCCGCCGTCGTGAAGCTGTTTTCCTTCGACACCAGCCAGGCCACCATGGCGGCGGCCTCATCGACCTCCAGGAAGCGGCCGCGGGGAATGCGCGAGCGCATATATTCGATGAACTCTTCCGACAGCGTGTCGAGGATGCGGGTCTGGGCGGTTGCCGGCGTGATGCAGTTCACCGCGATGTCAAAGCCGGCCAATTCCTTGCCGAGCGACTTGGTGAGCCCGATCACCGCGGCCTTCGACGCTGAATAGGCCGAGGCGTTGGGATTGCCTTCCTTGCCGGCGATCGAGGCAATATTGACGATGCGGCCGTAATTTCGCTCCTTCATCCCCGGCACCACGGCACGGTTGCAGTAAAAAGTGCCGTTGAGATTGATGTCGATGATCTGTTTCCAGAGCGCGATGTCATAATTGTCGAGCGAAGCGGTGGCGCCGGCAATGCCTGCGGAATTGACCAGGATCGACACCGGCGCGGCGATCTCCTCGGTCCTGCGGCGCGCCGCTTCGACCTGCTCCCAATCCGTCACGTCGACGACGAGGCTGGTCGTCTGTGCGCCGAGGCTTTGCTTTGCCGTTTCCAGCAGATCGGCATTGACATCCCAGAGCGTGGCCGTAGCGCCCGAGGCGACAAAGCGCCTGGCCATGGCAAAACCCAGTCCCTGTGCGCCGCCGGTGACCACGGCGTGCTGGCCGGAGAGATCGATGCTGTTCATGCGTCCTCCAAATTCCGTTCGATCCGTCGAAGCGGCTATGCCATGTAGAACATCTTCTCCAGCGGCCGCTGCAGCGGTGTGTTCTGCGCGTCGGTCGCCATCACATCGGCCATATAGTCCCACCAGCGGCGCATGATCGCCTCCTGCGGCAGGCGATCCATCATATGGTCGGCCGGGCGCTTGAGAACGGCGAAAAGATGATTGGTTTCCTCGTCCAGCCAGATCGAATAGTCGGATATGCCGGCCTCTTTCAAAAGCGCCGAAAGCTCCGGCCAGATCTCGTGATGGCGGCGCTTGTACTCCGCCTTCATTCCGGGATTGAGGTTCATCCGGAAGGCAATGGTCTCAAGATCTGCAGATGACAACAGCTCCTCCCTGGTCTGGTACAATCGATCTTGCGGTACGTCCATCAGGATTCTCCGCTGCGCCACAGCTAGAACCTTTCCCGCCACCGATCAAGCCGCATGCAGGTAACAACAGTCCGGCAGTATTATCAAGAAGATAGGATTGGCGCCGGGTTTCGCCCGCAAGCGCCTTGTCACACCCTCTTGCAGATAATAAGAAGCCGTGCTTTTAATCGGTTTAAGCGGCCAGGCCGTGCGCTCGGGGGGAGTGTTCATATGCAGACTACGCGTCATATTTTATCAATTTTCCTGATTGCCGCGCTATCGTGGCTTGTCCTGCCGCTGACCGCCGCCCAGGCGAGCAGCATGCCGCCCGAAACGGTGATGAAGAACTGGTATCGGCTGGTGCTCGAACTCGTCCGGCATACGCCGACCTATTCGCCACCGGTTGCCAGCCGTTCCTTCGCCTATTTCGGCATTACCACCTTCGAGGCGATCGCGACCGGCTCGAAGGACCTGAAATCGCTGGCCGGCCAAGTGCATGGCCTGACCGCAGTGCCTCAGCGCGAAGCCGGCAAGGCCTATGACGACAGCATCGTGCTCAACGCCGCACTGGCGGATGCCGCACAGAATTTCTTCACCCATACCGGCCCGACCGGCCAGCGAGCGCTGGCCGCCATGCAGAAGAAGATGCATGACAAGGTCAGCGCCGGCGTGCCGACCGACGTGGTCGCCCGCAGCGAGGCGCATGGCAAGGCGATTGCCGACCATATCCTCGCCTGGTCGATGGCTGATGGCGGTGCCGATATTCAAAATATGGGCTTCCCGTTGAGCTACAAGCTGACGCCCGGCCCGGCGCATTGGGTGCCGACCAGTACGATCGCGCAGCAACAGCTGCCGCTCTTGCCCGACTGGGGCAAGAACCGCACTTTCGCCATGCCGACGGGGGCGACCTGCCCGCTGCCACCGCCGCTCGCCTATAGCGAAGACAAGAATTCCGAATTCTACAAGGAAGCCAAGGAAGTCTACGACACCGTCAACACCTCGACGCCGGAGCAGCGCGCCATCGCCCGCTTCTGGTCGGACGATCCGATGTTGTCGCCGACGCCGCCGGGCCACTGGATCTCGATTGCCATGCAGGCGTTCGAGCATGACCATGCCGATATCGAGAAAATGGTCGAGACCCAGGCGCTGCTCGGCATCGCCGTCGCCGACGGCTTCATCGGCTGCTGGGATGCAAAATTCAAATATGATCTCGTCAGGCCGATCACCTATATCCGCCGGACCATGGACAAGAAGTGGGAGGCGATCCTGATCACCCCACCCTTCCCTGAATATCCGTCCGGCCATAGCTCCGCCTCTGCCGCGGCCGCCGTCGTGCTGTCAAAACTGTTCGGCGATCACTATGCCTTCGAGGACCATACGCACGAGGCCGATGGCCTGATCCCGCGGAAATATGCCAGCTTCTGGGATGCGGCGAAGGAAGCGGGCATTTCCCGTATGTATGGCGGCATCCATTTCCGTCACGCCATCGTGCTCGGCCTGGAGCAGGGCCGCTGCATCGGCGCCTATGCCGCCAAACTCCAGACGAGGAAATAATCATGCGCACGCTGTCTTTCGGACTTGCCCTGATCACCCTCGGTTTGGCCGGTGCGGCCCATGCGGCCGACGCCAAGCTCGCCATCCCGACCTTCGTCGAGGAGACGAAAAGCGCCGGCATCAATTCCATCTATGCCGGCGACTGGCAATACATGGTCGGCGGCGGCGTCGCCACGTTCGACTGCAATGGCGACGGCTTTCCCGACATGTTCCTCGCCGGCGGCGAGAAGCCGGGCACCTTCTACCGCAATGCCAGCAAGCGCGGCGGCGAACTGAAATTCGTCGCCGAGAAGAGCGGCCTCGAATTGGATGCCGTGACCGGCGCCTATCCGATGGATGTCGATGGCGACGGCATTACCGACGTTGTGCTGCTCAGGGTCGGCGAGAACGCCATCATGCGGGGCCTGGGCAGCTGCAAGTTCGAGAAGGCCAATGCCGCATGGAATTTCGACGGCGGCACTTCCTGGTCGACTTCGTTCTCGGCGACCTTCGAGAAGGGCAATAACTGGCCGACGCTGGCCGTCGGCACCTATGTCGACCGCAACGAGGACACCTATCCCTGGGGCACCTGCACC
This sequence comes from Rhizobium sp. P2_G2, assembly GCF_056403555.1. Lineage (NCBI taxonomy): Bacteria > Pseudomonadati > Pseudomonadota > Alphaproteobacteria > Hyphomicrobiales > Rhizobiaceae > Rhizobium > Rhizobium sp. P2_G2. The sequence continues at coordinate 101,699 of NZ_JBFUFF010000013.1, read as the reverse complement.
GACAACTGGCTGCTCCGACCAGACTCGGCGACCGCGCGAAAATTCGCCAAGCCCTATCCGCTGAAGCCAAGCTTCTGCCCGCTCTCCATGCTGTTCACCGACTGGAACCGTTCCGGCACGCCGAGCCTGCGCGTCTCCAACGACCGCGAATATTACAAAGGCGGCCAGGAGCAGATGTGGAAGATTCCGCCGGGCGGCAAACCGGAACTCTACAGCCAGGCGGAAGGCTGGAAATACCTGCGCATCTGGGGCATGGGCATTGCCAGCTACGACCTGAATTTCGACGGCTATCCGGAATATTTCCTGACCTCGATGGCCGACAACAAGCTTCAGTCGCTTGCCGACATTCCCAAGGACGGCAAGCCAAAGCCCACTTACGCCGATATCGGCTTCAAGAAGGGTGTCACCGCCTTCAGGCCCTATACCGGCGGCGACTGGCATCCGAGCACCGCCTGGCATGCAGAGTTCCAGGACGTCAACAATGACGGCCTCGCCGACCTGTTCGTCGCCAAGGGCAATGTGGCGAAGATGGAAGACTTCGCCATGAAGGACCCGAACAATCTGTTGCTGCAGAAGGCAGACGGCACATTCGTGGAGGTTGGCGACAAGGCGGGCATTGCCAGTATGAATGTCGCGCGCGGCGCTGCGGTGACCGACTTCAACCTCGATGGAAAGCTCGATCTCGTGGTCGTCAACCGCTGGGTCGATGCGCAGCTCTGGCGCAATACCAGCACCGATGCCGGCAACTGGATCCAGTTGCAGCTCGTCCAGCCCGGCCCCAACCGCGATGCGATCGGTGCCTGGGTGGAGGTGAAATGCATGGGCGTCACCATGCGCCGCGAAATCACCGTCGGCGGCGGGCACGCGAGCGGCGAGCTCGGCTGGCGGCATTTCGGCATCGACAAGCTCGCCAGGACCGAGGTCCGGGTGATCTGGCCGGACGGCAAGGCAGGCGAATGGCAGACGGTCGATGCCAACAAATTCTACGTGGTCGAGCGCGACAAGCCGGTGAAGGTGTGGCTGCCGAAGTGACGATGATCGGGCGGTTGCCGCGACTGTTGGATACATGCCGCGGTTCACAGGCGAATAGTTCAGCCTGAAAACCGGCTCGTCGCCCATTCGCTAATGCCGGCGGCGGCCGCCGACAACGCCGTGCCCCAGACGAGATCGGCGATGGTCAGCGTCGTCGACCAGTTCTTTAATGTCGCCTGGTTGGTGAGATCATAGGTGGCGTAGGCGAAGAAGCCGAAGGCGGCGCCATAGGCCATCGCGGTCGTCAGGCTGCCCGACTGCAGGCCCGGACGGACGGCGAAAAAGACGAGGCCGGCGACATAGACGAGATAGAACAGCGCGGCCGGCGCCGGCCGGAACTGCGGCGCCAGCATGTCGCCCATGACAGGCTTGTAGAGAAGGCCGGCCATGGTGCTCAGCCAGACGAAGTCGATTGCCGCGAAGGCGATCAAGGCGGCGGCATAAGCGGTGACATAGGACTTCATGGAGACTGCCCGCTCAGTTGATCTTCGTCCAGTTGACGCCTTTGCAAAGCAGGCCGCCAAGCACGCAGCCTGTCGTCGTCATGCTGTCACCGCTGACATCGAGCGACATCTTGTAGGTCATGTTGCGCTGCGGATCATAGGCGGACCCTTTGTAGTGGCCGTCCGTGACGGGGGCGATCGTCATCACCAGGACGTCACCCTTCTTTTCGCTCGGCGTACCCGGCTTGATCCAGGTATTGGTGGCGCAGATGTTGGCGCCGCATTTGGCAACCCTGACCCGCGCATTGCCATCACCGCGCGCCCATTGGCCGAAGGGCGTGACCGCATAGGCGGCTGAGGGCAGTGCGAGCGCAAGAACCATGATCGGCAATATTCTTCTCATCAGCTTTCTCCTCAATCGGTGTGCGTGATGACATAAAGCCCGACATCGATGGTCTGTTCCTCGAAGCCGGCCTCGCAATAGCAGAGATAATAATCCCAGAGCCGATAGAAGCGCTGGTCGAAGCCAAGCGCCGCGATCGATGGCCATTGCGCCTTGAAACGGCTGCGCCATTCGGCGAGCGTGCGGGCGTAGGATTTGCCGAAGTGCTCGATATCGGAGAGCACCAACCCGGCTTTGCCGACCGCCTTTGCCAGGACCGTATCGGAGGGCAGGAAGCCACCGGGGAAAACATACTTCTGGATGAAATCCGTCTTCCGGCGATAGTCCTCGAACCGCTTGTCTTCGATCGAAATGATCTGCAGCACGGCACGACCACCCGGCTCGAGGCAGCGTTTCAGGGTATCGAAATAGGACGGCCAATAGGCCTCGCCGACCGCTTCGAACATTTCGATCGAGACGATACGATCGAATGAGCCCTCAAGGTCCCGATAATCCTGGAGGCGGAGATCGATCCGCTCAGCCTTGCCGCTGTCATAGGCAGCCGCTTTCGCCCAGCTGAGCTGCGAAGGCGAAAGCGTGATGCCGGTGACCTTCGCATCTGCCTCGGTTGCGAGGTCAGCCGCAAGCGCGCCCCAGCCGCAGCCGATTTCGAGCACGGTTTCGCCGCCGGCGAGAGCGAGTTTCTCGCGCACCCTTTCGAGCTTCAGCGCCTGTGCGGCCTCGAGAGTGGGCGTCGTCGCGTCCCAGATTGCGGACGAATACAGCATGGAAGGGCCGAGCCACTGCTTGTAGAAATCGTTGCCGAGATCGTAATGCGCCTCGATATTGCGGCGGCTGCCGCGGCGGGTATTGGCATGGAACAGGTGACCGAGGCGGTTGAGGATCCGGCCAAACGGCGAGCCCTCGATCGCTGACGCGAGAACCTCGGTGTTGCGGGCGGCGAAGCGGATCAGAGCGGTCAGATCGGGCGTCGTCCAGTCACCCTCGATAAAACCTTCGGCAAAGCCGATATCGCCGCCGATCACCAGCCGGCGCAGCATGCGCCAACGATGCATGACGATCACCGCTTCCGGGCCGGGCTCAGTGCCGGTCTTGTCGATCACGGCGCCGGAGGGAAGCGTCACGCGCAGGCGACCATAGCGCAGACCGGCAAGCAGGCGACCGATCATGCGGACGCCAAAACCGCCGCTGCGGCTCTCGGTTTCCATCGCAGCCGGTGAAAAATCGTCGAGCTGACTCATCGCGCTTGGCTTCCCCCGATTTCGGAAATTGGAACAACAGAAACAGGCTCCGCAGGCGGAGCGGGGCGACCACGCAGCCGAACGCCCTTGAGCCAGAGCTTCAGCGCCTCCCAATGGATCCCCCCGATCACGCGCGCGGTAAGAAAAGGTATCGTGAAAAATGCCTTAAGCAAAGCGGAATCAGTCAGTTCGGTGCGGCGTGCAAGATGCCGCGCTGTGAGCAGCAAGCCCTGATCATCAAAGACATCGATGCGGATCGACAGCCGCTCGCCGGGCGGCGAGACGGTGAACAGATAATGGAGCTGCATATCCATGAAAGGCGAAACATAGAAGGCTTTGTCGCAGTCTTGGACGATCTCGCCGGTCTGCCCCGGCGCAACCGGGATCATATAGGCGTGACGCTGGCCAAATGTGTTGTCGACCTCCCAGAGAATGGCGGCGAGTTCGCCGCTCTTGCAGTAGCAGAAGAAGGTGCTGAGCGGATTGAAAGCCCAGCCGAGCAGGCGCGGCATGGTGAGCAGGCGGATCGGGCCGCCATCCGCTGCGATTCCGGCGGCGTGCATGGCCTGCTCCACCTGACCCCGAAGATTCACGCCGGACCGCTCGCCGCGATCGCGGCGGTAAAAGGAGAACAGGTTGAAGCGGTCGACCGAGAACCAGCGCAGACGCCGGCCGAGATCGTCCAGTTCGTCCAGGTCGAGAAGCAGCGAATAGATGCGATAGGAAAGCTTGTGCACCTTCGGCCGCGCGCGCGCATGCGTCACATGCCCTGGAAACAGCGCCGATGCCAGAGCGTCGCTCATGCGAGCGCCTCCGTGCCGGCCGGATAGACGACCGGCTTGCGGACGATGCGGGCATTCTCCGCCGCAACCTGCCAGGGCCGGCTGAGGCCGCCCAGGTCCTCGGCGACCGCCAGCCCCGCCTGCAGCCCATCCTCATGGAAGCCCGAGCCGAAATGGGCGCCGCAGAACCAGGTGTTGCGGCGGCCCTGCAGCGACCAGAGTTCGTGCTGCGCCCGCTCGGTGGCGAGGTCGAAGATCGGATGCTCGTAGATTTGGCGGCGGATCACCGTTTCCTCCGATGGAGCCCGGCAAGGATTGAGCGTCACGAAAGTCGGCGGCGCCGAGCCCAGCGGCTGCAATCTGTTCATCCAATAGGTCACCGAGGGCTGGCAGAAGCCCGCCGCGCCGTCGTGCAGATAGTTCCAGCTCGACCAAGCGGCGCGGCGCTTCGGCATCAGCCTTCTGTCACTGTGCAGGATGGCTTCGTTGCGTGAATAGCGGAAGGCACCGAGGACACGGTGTTCCTCTTCTGTCGCGTCTTTCAACATGCGCAGCGCCTGGTCGGCGTGGGTGGCAATGACGACATCGTCGAAACTCCTGATCATGCCGTGCGCATCGGTGATTTCGACGCAATCCATACCGCGGCGGACCGCCTGGATCGGGGTGGATGTGTGGATGCGATCGGCGAAACGCGCCGTGAGGCGGCTCACATATTGCCGGCTGCCGCCGCGCACCGTGCGCCAGAGCGGCCGGTTCCACAGATTGAGCAGGCCATGATTGCCGCAGAAGCGCACGAAATTGGCGGCCGGATAGTCACCCACCTGCATGGCCGGCGTCGACCAGATCGCCGCCGCCATCGGATAGAGATGATCGTCGCGGAAGGCGCGGCCATAGCCGTTATGCGCGAGATATTCATCAAGTGACAGGTCGCCCATGACCGGCAGGTCGCGTGGCGCATTGCGATAGAAGCGCAAGACGTCGCGCATCAAAGACCAGAAGCGCGGATTGGCGAGGTTGGAGGCCTGCGCCAGAAGGCCGAAGCCGGTGCCGCCGGAATATTCGAAAGCGCCGTCGCCCATCGACACCGAAAACGACATGCTGGACGCCGCCGTCGGCACATCGAGTGTACGAAACAATGCTGTCAGATTGGGATAGGTCATCTCGTTATAGACGATGAAGCCGGTGTCGACGGCGATCCGGCCCGCCGGGCTGTCGAACTCCACGGTGTTGCTGTGGCCACCGACGCGGTCAGCGGCTTCGAACACTGTGACATCGTGACGTTCGGAGAGGAGCCATGCCGCCGACAGTCCGGAAATGCCGGTGCCGATCACGGCGATATTCAGCGGACGGCTGCCCCCAAGCCGGTCATGATAGCCCATGCTCCACTCCCATTTTTCGCGGAGCTGCAGATGTTTATTGCTCCTGTCGATGCATACGGACAGGGTGCGCACTTGGTTTCACCGAGACAGTAAAAAGTTTCCTATATTTATTTTTGCGGCGGTAGAACTGTATGCGCCAATGCCGCGTAGCAATGTCAGCGCAATCGAAACGGAGCCGCCGTGAGCATCCTCGTCCTGATCAGCTTCGCGATCGGTCTCAGTCTGGCAATGGCACTGGCCTGGGCGATCCAGCGCCTGACAGGGATGAGCGGCTGGATCGACACGCTCTGGTCCTTTGCCGTCGGCGCCGGCGGCGTGGTGGCGGCATTGCTGGGCGAAGGCGACCATCAGCGGCGTATGGTCATCCTGGTGCTTGTCATCCTCTGGTCCGGACGGCTCGGCAGCCATATCGGCATCCGCACGCGCGGCGGCGGCGAAGACCCACGCTATGCCGACCTGATCAAGCAATGGGGTGCCGCCGCAGCTATCAGGCTTTTCCTGTTCCTGCAGGTGCAGGCTGCGGCTTCCTTCGTGCTGGTGCTGGCGGTCTATTGCGCGGCGAGCAATCCGGCACCATTTGCGACCGGGTTCGACCTGCTGGCAATGATTGTCGGGGCTGGCGCGCTGATCGGCGAGGCAATCGCCGACCGGCAGCTCGCTCGCTTCCGCCGCAGCGCCCAGGGCAAGGTCGGCGTCTGCGAAATCGGCCTCTGGGCCTATTCCCGCCATCCCAACTATTTCTTCGAATGGCTGTTCTGGTGCGTGTGGCCGCTCTTGGCCATCAGCAGCCAGTTCCTCTGGGGCTGGCTCACGCTGCTTGCGCCCCTCCAGATGTACGGGCTGCTGGTCTATGGCTCGGGCATTCCGCCACTTGAAAAGCACATGCTCGAAACGCGCGGTGACCGGTTCCGCTCGCTGCAGCGGCGGGTCAACGCATTTTTTCCAGGGCCGCGACGTTCCGGCGTCGTCAAGAAGAGGGGGACTGGCCGATGAACATGCTGGCTTTCGCAATCAATGCCGCCGAGCGCACGCCGATGCCGGATAGCCTGACACTGGCCGGCATAGATTTCCTGTGCGGGCGAACGAAACGCCGGCTGGAAGAGGTGCCGGAGACGGCGGAGGCAGCTTTCGTGCTCGGCATGCAAGACTATCCGGTCGCCACCCATACCGACGATGCCAATGCGCAGCATTACGAACTGCCGCCGGAATTTTTCGCGGCGATCCTGGGGCCGCAGCGCAAATATTCCTGCTGCTTCTATGCTACGGACGCAACGTCGCTCGCCGAGGCGGAAAATATCGCGCTCGCGGAAACCACGCGACACGCGCAGCTCAGCGACGGCCAGACGATCCTCGAACTCGGCTGCGGCTGGGGTTCGCTGTCGCTCTACATGGCCGAGCGTTTTCCGCATGCGCGCATCACCGCCGTGTCCAACTCGGCCTCGCAACGGGCTCACATCGAGGAACAGGCACATCTGCGCGGCCTGGCCAATCTCAAGATCATGACCGCCGACATGAACACGTTCTCGACCGACGAGCGGCATGACCGCGTGGTCTCGGTCGAAATGTTCGAGCATATGTCGAACTGGCGGCTGTTGCTCGAACGGGCGCACGGCTGGCTGAAAGATGACGGCAAACTGTTCCTGCACGTCTTCACCCATCGCAACCGCTCCTATCGTTTCGACCACAAGGATCAAAGCGACTGGATCGCGCAGCATTTCTTCACCGGCGGCATCATGCCGGCGCATGACCTGCCCAGCCGGTTTCCAGACCTGTTTGCCGTCGAAAGCGAATGGCGCTGGTCCGGCGTCAATTACCGCCGCACGGCGCTGGACTGGCTGGAGAATTTGGACAGGGAGAGTGAACGCGTCGATGCGATCCTGAAACAGGTCTATGGCAGCGACGCAAGCCTCTGGCGCCGACGCTGGCGGCTGTTCTTCCTAGCCACTGCCGGGCTCTTCGGCCATGACCATGGCGAGATCTGGGGTGTCGGTCATTATCTATTGGCGCCGGCAGGGGCGGCGGAGTGACATGGCTGCCACGCCTCGGCCGACCGATCCGCTGACAGCCGCCTCCGTGACTGTGGCGTGGGTGATCCTGCTCAACAAGCCGTTCTACCCGGTCTATATCTGGTGGCTGGTCGGCAGCGGGGTGGCGGCTTCGTTGTGGACGCTGTTGGCGATGCCGGCTTTCGCGGCCATCGTGCTCCTGGCCCCGCGCTATCCGCTTGTCGCGCGCGCCGGCGTGCCGGTCGTCGGCACGATCGATACCGTGCTGGCGACGAAACTGTTCGGCCCGAGCGCGGCAACGGAATTGTTTTTCGCGCCCTGCATGATGCTGGCCGCCTTGTCCTTTCATGCCGGGGAAAAATGGTGGCAGCGCGGGTTGATCGCCTTCATCTTTGTCGTCTTCGCAGTCAGCCATGGCAGGTTGGGCCTGCCGTTGCATGTCTGGAGCGACGCCGACCTTGCGACGCTTCTCAATCTCAATGCCTTCGCCGTCGCCAGCCTCATGGCCTTCATCGCCCTGCGCTGGCCGGCGGCGCGGCGATGAAATTCTGAACCAGCCTATTTCGCGGCAGGCGAATTAGTTTTATAGACATACCATTATGTCCATCGCAGCAGAGCCATCCGAAACGCGGTCCACACCCGTCAGCCCCAGATTCATCGCCCTCGTCGTCGCCCTCTCCTTCTTCATGCAGCTTCTGGATTCGACCATCGTGGTCACCTCGCTGCCGCAGATGGCGAGGTCGTTCGGTATTCAGCCGGTGGCAATGAGCGTCGGTATCACCGTGTTCATGCTGACGCTTGCCGCCTTCATTCCGGTGTCCGGCTGGCTGGGCGACCGGTTCGGGGCGCGCAATGTCTTCCTGGTGTCGAACGGCATCTTCACCATCGCTTCGCTGTTCTGCGGCCTCTCCGGCACGCTGACCATGTTCATCATTGCCCGCGCCTTCCAGGGGCTCGGCAGCGCGCTGATGAATCCGATCGGCCGCGTCATCGTCATCCGCAGCGCACCGAAATCGGAACTGGTTAGCGCCGTGGCGATGATCACCTGGCCGGTGCTGATCGCACCGGTGCTTGGCCCGGTGATCGGCAGTTTCATCACCACCTATTTCAGCTGGCACTGGAATTTCCTGATCAATGTCCCGATCGGCATTGTCAGTCTGGTCCTCAGTTGGCTGTACATTCCGGACGAGAAGGCGGACAGTGTCGGCCGGCTCGATATCATCGGCTTCATCCTGAGCGCACTCGGCATGACGCTGGTGCTTGCCGGCATCGAACTGTTTGTCGATGGCGCGGCGGCGGCACCCTATATTGTTCTATCGCTGGTGCTCGGCACTTTGTTTTCGGTGCTTTCCGTGCTGCATTTCCGCAGGGCGAAATCGCCGCTGCTCGATCTCACGACCTTCCGCGTCCAGAGCTTTGCCATTTCCACGCTTTCGGCCGGCACGGCGTTGCGCCTGTCGATCAACGCGACGCCATTCCTGATACCGCTGCTGTTCCAGGTCGGCTTCGGCATGAAGCCGATCGAGACCGGCGTCTATGTGCTGGTCTATTTCGCCGGCAATCTGGCGATGAAGACGGTGACGACGCCGGTGCTGCGGTATTTCGGGTTCCGCAGTGTGCTGACGGTCAACGGCATGATCGCGACCGGCATGATCGCGGCCTGCGCCGTGCTGTCGCCGTCGACACCGACGCTGATCACCTATGCGCTGCTGTTCATGGCCGGGCTGTCGCGCTCGATGCAGTTCACGGCGCTGACGACGATCGGCTTTGCCGATGTGCCGCATAGCCAGCAGAGTTCGGCCTCGACGCTGTCGAGCATGTTGCAGCAGGTCTCCATGCTGCTCGGCGTCGCCGTCGCCGCGGCTGTGCTCAATATCTCACGCATGGCCCATGGCCACGAGACGCTGACGCTTGTCGATTTTCGCTGGGCCTTTGCCATTGTCGGCGGGATCGGCATTGTCGCATCGCTGCGTTTCCTCACACTGCCGCGCGATGCCGGCGCGGAAGTGTCGGGGCATCGGCGCTTTGCCCGGTCAAGCTGAGACTTCCGCAATCGCCTGACGCACGAAGGCCGGCGATTGTGCCGCGGCCTGGGCGCAGGTGGTGGCATTCAACTGGCCGACGCGGATCGAATAGCCGCCCCGAGCATTGGCGACGGCGAACATCGACTCATCCGTCAGGTCGTCGCCGAGCGCCAGCGGCAGCCGATCGGTGAACGGCGCTTCGCTGAGAAAGCGCTCCAACGCATCGCCCTTGCTGGCGCGCGCCGGTCTAAGTTCATAGACGAATTTGCCGATCTGCAACGCCCAATGCGGGCCGGCGGCATGAGCATAATCATGCATCCGCTGGCCGAGCCGCTCCTCGAATTGCGGCGCCAGCCGATAGTGCGCGGCGACGGCGCCGCCCTTGTCCTCGATCAGCACGCCGGGCATGCTTTCCGCCTCGCGCATGAGCGCAAGCTTGAGCGCGGTGAACTCCGGCGATGGCGGCGCATGCAGTTCATATCCGTCTGGACCACGCATCTCCGCGCCGTGCAGGCCAGCAATGGGGAAACGGAACGGTTGGAACAGTTGATCGGCATAGTCCAGCGCGCGGCCGGTGACCAGCGCGACGGCGCCGCCGAGCTTTTGTGACAGCCGATCGATCTGGGCAGGCAGGGCTTCCGGCACGATGATGCTGTCGGGCGTCGCCGCCAGGTCCAGAAGCGTGCCGTCAATATCGAGGAACACCGCCCATTGGCCGGGCTGTTCGAGCGCGCGTTGCAGCGCCCGCTTGGTTGTATGATCGCTGCCGACTTCGACTGTCGCGCTATTGCCTGTCTCGACTGCCACGATTTTCGCCTCCAGTGACCGGTAATGAAACGCGCCCATGAAAGCGATGGTTCCTGCGCACGGCGCGGAACAGGCGAGGCGTGGCGCGCGTTTTCATCCGGGCGCCGGCGCTCGTGATCCGGCGAGAAGGAGCTCCCATGGCAAAAGCCAATGCTGCAAAGAAATCCGATGCGAAGAGCGGCGTGCCGCTGACGCATGGCGCCGCCGATCTGCCTTCCGTAACCGTCGATGATTATAATATCGAGTTGCGCGACAAGGACGGCTTCATCGGCGACAAGGCCAGCAAATCCGCCTTCCAAGCAAGGATCGACGAATGGCGCAAGCGGGTGAAGGCCGGCGGGGAAGATCCAATGGGCGACACACCGACACATGAACTGTCCAAGAAGCAGATCGACGCCATCATGAATGGTTCCGACAAGGAGGCGTCGGCGCTGATCATCACGGCTCTGGACGACTACGCCAGGGATCTCGCAAAAGTGCTGTCGCGCTACCTTGCCCGCGAAGACTGGAAGAAGACAGAGAAGATTGCGGTTGGCGGCGGCCTGAAGGAAAGCGCCGTCGGCGAAATGGCGATTGCCCGTGCCATGGTGCTGCTCAAGGCAGAGGGGCACAAGATCGAGCTCGTGCCGATCGCGCATCACCCCGACGATGCCGGCCTGATTGGCGCTACGCATCTCATGCCGTCCTGGATGTTGAAGGGCCACCAAGCCATCCTTGCCGTCGACATCGGCGGCACCAATATCCGGGCTGGTATCGTCAAGCTCGACATTGACGAGAGGCCTGATCTTTCCAAGGCCAGCGTCTGGAAGTCCGAAATCTGGCGGCACGCGGACGATTCGCCCARGCGTGGCGCGACGATCGAGCGCCTTTGCGAGATGATCCGCAAGCTCGTCGCCAAGGCAGAAAAAGCCGATATCGTGCCGGCGCCGGTGATCGGCGTCGCCTGCCCCGGCATCATCAAGCCGGACGGCTCGATCGATCGCGGTGGGCAGAACCTGCCCGGAGGCAATTGGGAGAGCGAGCATTTCAACCTGCCCGACGCGCTGACAAAGGGAATTCCTGATATTGCCGGCGAGCCGACCTTCGTCATCATGCACAACGATGCGGTGGTGCAGGGCCTGTCGCAGGTGCCCTTCATGCAGGATGTAAAGAGCTGGGGCGTGGTGACGATCGGGACGGGACTTGGAAATGCGCATTATACGAACAAGGGAGAGCGGAAGAAGGAGTAGCCGCAAGCTGTGCTACTCGGAAATTCCTTCACCGTCAGTCATGGCCTCATCGATGCGCCAAACAGGGAGTTCCTTAGTTCGCTCTCCTCAACTCACCTTTCAATATCGCGGAAAAGCGCGGATCGAAAGCACGACTGATTGGCTCGGCTGCGGCCCCCAGCGCCACCGACCAGGGGTCGGTCATGCCGAGTTGCAGGCGGGGCAGCGTCCGCTCGCGGCGCTCGGCATTGGACGGCAGCAGCGGCGCGATGGCCGCAATCAGCCGGCGCGCCAGTGGCGCCGGCGTGCCGCCGCAGAGTACGACCGTCTGCGGATCGAACACGGTTTCGATCATATGCACGCTCCAGCGCAGGTCAGTAGCCGCCTCGGTGATCCAGGCTTCCAGCCGAGGATCGTCGCGTTCGACCAGGAGCGATAGTTTGTCGCCGATCTGCGGATCGGCCGGATCGAGCGCGAGCTGCTGGTAGAGCGAAGCAAGCGAGGCACGGTGTTCGAGCGGCGTGGCGCCAGCCCCGGGCGACATCAGCGCCATGCCGATTTCGCCGGCATTGCCGTTGGCGCCGCGATAAAGCTCGCCACCGAGGATCAGGCCCGCGCCGATGCCGAAACCGAGATAGAGGCAGACGACGTGATCGAGGCCGTGGGCGGCACCGAGCATGCGTTCGGCCGTGGCGCAGGCGGCGGCGTCATTCTGCAGGTTGACGACGAGGCCGGTGCCGGCGGAGAGCGTCTGCACCAGCGGGAATTTCTGCCAGGCCGCCATCATCCAGGGATCGTCGTCGACGGCGTCCAGCCCGAACGGGCCGGGCATGGCAGCCCCCAGGCCCACCAGCCGCTCTTCCGATTGCGTCGACATGGCCGCCAGTTCGGCGCGGACATGGCCGATCTGGTCGAGAATGACGCGCACGCCATCCGATGGCCCGCTCAGCGGCAGGTTGGCTTCCGCCCGTGCAAGCACATTGCCGACGAGGTCGACGGCGATGGCGCGGGTCACGTAGCGGTCGATCTGCAGGCCGATGGCGAAGGCGCCCTCCGGAACAAGCCTATAGGGTGTAGAGGGCTGCCCCCTGCCCTTGCGGATCGTCTCGCCCGAAGTCACCAGCCCGTCGTGTTCTAGCTCTTCGATGATGTTGGAAACCGTCTGCTTGGTCAGCATGGTGGCGCGCGCCAGGTCGGCACGCGAGAGCGCACCGTTGACCCTGAGCGCGTCAATCATGACGCGCCGGTTATGGGCGCTTGTGCCTTCGTGATTGGTGCCGCTCTTGGCGCGGATCGGTCGGATGTCATTCATGCGCGATTACCTCTTGACAGCAATAGAATATTGAACAAGAAATAAGTCAAGACATTTGACTTAATAGGAACCAGAGAGTTCCGAGGGAACCATCACCGGCCCGAAGGGCCTGGACAGAATTGGCAGCGGCCAGCCGCTGCTTCCGAGACCGGGACAGGCGTAAAGCGCGCCGCCACGGACATGCTGACGCTCAAACTGGAGGCAAGAATGTTGAAATCGTTTAATAAACTTCTGCTGGGTGCTGCGCTCGCGAGCGCTGCCTTCGCATCGCCGGCCTGGTCGGCCACCAAGATCAACGCCCTGTTCATGGCCCAGGCTGCCTATAGCGAAGCCGATGTGCGCGCCATGACCGCCGAATTCCAGAAGGCCAATCCGGACATCGAGGTCAATCTCGAATTCGTGCCGTATGAAGGCCTGCACGACAAGACGGTGCTGGCCCAGGGCGCCGGCTCCGGCTATGACGTCGTGCTCTTCGACGTCATCTGGCCGGCCGAATATGCCACCAACAAGGTGCTGGTCGACGTCTCCGACAAGATCACGCCCGAGATGAAGAAGGGCGTCCTTCCCGGCGCCTGGACGACGTCGGTGTATGACGGCAAGTATTACGGCCTGCCTTGGATCCTCGACACCAAGTACCTGTTCTACAACAAGGACATGCTGGCCAAGGCCGGCATCAAGGAACCGCCGAAGACCTGGGAAGAGCTCAACGCCGATGCCAAGATCATCAAGGACAAAGGCATCGTCAAGCAGCCGATCGCCTGGAGCTGGTCGCAGGCGGAAGCGGCGATCTGCGACTACACCACGCTGGTCAGCGCCTATGGCGGCGAGTTCCTCAAGGACGGCAAGCCGGTGTTCCAGAGCGGCGGCGGGCTGGATGCGCTGAAATACATGGTCGACAGCTACAAGTCGGGGCTGACCAATCCGAACTCCAAGGAATTCCTGGAAGAAGATGTCCGCAAGGTGTTCGAGAACGGCGACGCCGCCTTCGCACTGAACTGGACTTATATGTACGCGATGGCCAACAATCCCAAGGACAGCAAGGTGGCCGGCAAGGTTGGCGTCGTGCCGGCTCCGGGTGTCGATGGCAAGTCCCAGGTGTCGGCCGTCAACGGCTCGATGGGCCTCGGCATCACCGCCGTCAGCCAGCACAAGGACGAAGCCTGGAAATATATCGAGTTCATGACCTCGCAGAAGGTGCAGAACGCCTATGCCAAGCTCAGCCTGCCGATCTGGGCCTCTTCCTATGACGATCCGGCTGTGACCAAGGGCCAGGAAGACCTGGTCGCCACGGCCAAGCTGGGTCTGGCCGCCATGTATGCCCGCCCGACGACGCCGAAATACCAGGAACTTTCGACCGCGCTGCAGCAGGCGATCCAGGAAGCATTGCTCGGGCAGGCTTCGCCCGAGGATGCGCTGAAGACGGCCGCGGAGAATAGCGGGCTCTGATATAGGTGGCAGATCGGAGCTTTTGCCCCTCACCCCAACCCTCTCCCCGCTTGCCCGGAGAGGGACGTCAGAGGCGCCGACAGTGCCACACACCCCTTCTCCCCGTCGCCACGGGGAGAAGGGGTCGCCCTTCGATAAACTCAGGAGGCCGGATGAGGGCAGGTCACAGCCTCTCCGATATAGTTTGTCGCCGCCGACCACATCATCAAACTAGGAACCATTCATGTCCGGCACCTGGCTCACGACGCGCGCCTGGCTTCTGATGCTACCGCTTCTGGTCGTCATGCTTGCCGTGATCGGCTGGCCGCTTTACGACACCATTCGCCTCTCCTTCACCGACGCCCGGCTTGTCGGCACCGGCGGCGACTATGTCGGCACCGCCAATTACGTCAAGAATCTTTCCGGATCGAATTTCCAGCGCGCGCTGGTCACCACGACCTGGTTTGCCGTCGTCTCGGTGGCGCTTGAAATGGTGATCGGCGTGCTTGCCGCCCTGCTGCTCAACCAGAATTTCCATGGCCGCGGCGTGCTGCGGGCGCTGTTGATCCTGCCCTGGGCGCTGCCGACCGTCGTCAATGCCACGCTCTGGCGGCTGATCTACAATCCCGAATATGGCGCGCTGAATGCGGCGCTGACGCAACTCGGCCTGATCGATGAATATCGCTCATGGCTCGGCGAGCCGGGTTCGGCGCTGGCTGCGCTGATCATCGCCGATTGCTGGAAGAACTTTCCGCTGGTGGCGCTGATCGCGCTCGCCGCCCTGCAGGCCGTGCCGCGCGATATCACCGCCGCCTCGCTGGTCGATGGCGCCGGGCCGTTCTCGCGCTTCCGCTTCGTCATCCTGCCCTATCTCGCAGGACCGCTGATGGTGGCGCTGGTCTTGCGCACGATCGAGGCCTTCAAGGTGTTCGACATCATCTGGGTGATGACGCGCGGCGGGCCGGCCAATACGACGCGGACGCTGTCGATCCTTGTCTATCAGGAAGCCTTCTCCTTCCAGCGTGCCGGATCGGGTGCGTCGCTGGCGTTGATTGTCACGCTGCTGGTGACGCTGCTGGCGCTCGCCTATGGCGCGCTCGTGCGCAAGACCGCGGGGAGTGCCGCCTGATGGAACGCCGCAATCCCGTTTTCACCGTCTTCGTCTATATCTCCGCGATCCTGCTTGCCGTGGTCATCCTGGCGCCGCTCGCCTGGCTGTTCATCATGAGCATTTCGCCGGCCGCGGAACTGTTTGCCAAGCCGCTGCACTGGTGGCCGGATGCGGTCGATTTCTCCCGCTACGAGCAATTGTTGACGGTGGCCGAGAACAGCGCCGGCGCGGCCTTCCTCGCCGCCTTGCGCAACAGCGTCGAGGTGGCCGGCATGGCGACCATTGCCGCTATCGTGCTTGCCATTCCCGCCGGATGGGCGGTGTCGCGCACGCCGTCGGTCGGCTGGTCGCTGTCGATGGTGATCGCCACCTACATGCTGCCGCCGGTGGCGCTGGCCGTGCCGCTCTATATGAGCCTCGCCTATTTCGGCCTGCTCAACAATGTCTTCGGCCTGGCGCTGGTCTATCTGACGATCCTCGCGCCCTTCACCACCTGGCTGATGAAATCCGGCTTCGATTCCATGCCGCGCGAGATCGAATCCGCGGCGATGATCGATGGGGCCAATCTGTTGCAGACATGGCGAATCCTGACGCTGCCGCTGGCAGCACCTGTTGTCGCGACATCGGCTCTGTTCGCCTTCCTGCTCGCCTGGGACGAATTCTTCTATGCCCTGCTCTTCACCTCTAATGAGCAGGCGAAGACGCTACCGGTCGAGATCGCCGATCTCGCCGGCGGTCGCGTCTCCGACTATGGCCTGATCGCCACGGCCGGCGTGCTGGCGGCATTGCCGCCGGTGCTGGTCGGGCTGTTTACCCAGCGCGCCCTGATTTCCGGGCTCACCAGCGGCGGCGTCAAGGGATGACAATGACACCGGGAAAAACACGGCCGCTGGCCGTCATCGGCAATCTCAATGTCGACCTGATCATCGGGCCGGTCACGCCTTGGCCGAAAGCCGGCACAGAGATCAATGTCGACCATGACGAGTTGCGCGTCGGCGGCCAGGCCGGCAATTCGGCACTGGCCTGGGAAGGATTGGGTGTCGACTATGCGCTGGCCGCCAATGTCGGCGACGACCAGTTCGGCCGCTGGCTGGCGGAGCGTTTTGGCGCACATGGCGCGACCCTGCCGGTCAGCCCGGAAAAGACGACGCTGTCCGTCGGCATCACCCATCCGGACGGAGAGCGGACCTTCTTCACCACACGCGGCCACCTGCCCCGCATGAGGCTTGCCGACGTCTTCACTGTCCTCGATGGCGAGCGGCTGGCGGGTGGCTATGCGCTACTGACGGCCGCCTTCCTCACGGACGACCTGACTCGGGACTATCCTGCTTTCTTCGACTGGGCCGACACGTACAATATCAGCGTCGCACTCGACACCGGCTGGCCGCTCGATGGCTGGACGCAGGCCAATTGCGAGGCGACCCGCCTATGGCTGTCGCGCTGCCGCATCGCGCTGTTCAACGAGATCGAGACGACCACCCTGGCTGGTCTCGCCGATCCGGTCGAAGCGGCGCGGGAACTGCGCTCCCATATGCCGGATGGCTCCGTCTTCGTCGTCAAGCGCGGAGCGGACGGAGCAATCGCCATCGATATCAGCGGCGACGTCGTTTCCACGACCGCGCCGCCGGTGAATGTCGTCGACACGATCGGCGCAGGCGATGTCTTCAACGCCGCCTTCCTTGCCGCACTGGCCGGGGGCAAACCGATCGACGCCTGCCTCGAAGCAGGAACGACAGTCGCCTCACGCGCCATATCCACCCTTCCCCGCAGCTATGGCGGGCCACTTTCCGAGGAAATGCGATGAGCACGCTCGAAATCATCGATGTCCGCAAGCGCTACGCCGCCGTCGACACCCTGAAGGGCATCAACATTTCACTCGCCGACGGCGAATTTCTGGTGCTGCTGGGCGCTTCGGGCAGTGGCAAGTCGACGCTGCTCAACATCATTGCCGGCCTTGCCGAGGCCAATTCCGGCGATGTCAGGATCGGCGGCCGCTCGGTACTGAACGTGCATCCTAAGGACCGCGACATCGCCATGGTGTTCCAGTCCTATGCGCTCTATCCGAACCTCAACGTGCACAGGAATATCGGCTTCGGGCTGGAAATGCGCAAAGTACCGCTCGTCGAACGCGACAAGGCGGTGCGCGAAGCGGCGAAACTGCTGCAGATCGAAAATCTGCTCGAGCGCAAGCCGAGCCAGCTTTCCGGCGGCCAGCGGCAGCGCGTGGCAATCGGCCGGGCACTGGTGCGCAAGCCGGAAGTGTTTCTCTTCGACGAGCCGTTGTCGAATCTCGATGCCAAGCTTCGTATGGAGATGCGCGGCGAGCTCAAGCGCCTGCACCAGATGCTGAAGACGACGATCGTCTATGTCACGCATGACCAGATCGAGGCGATGACGCTCGCCACCCGCATTGCTGTCATGAAGGACGGCCGGATCGAACAGCTTGGCACGCCGGAAGAAATCTACAATCAGCCGGCCACGCTCTATGTCGCTACCTTCGTCGGCGCGCCGCCGATGAACCTGCTCAAGGCCAAGGTGTCAGGTGGATTGCTTGTGCTGCAGGGCGGCGAAGGGTCGCTGCCCCTGCCTGCAAGTATTGCGCCAAAGGTCGCGGAAGGCCGGTCGGTCGTCGTCGGGTTGCGGCCGGAAAGCTTCCGGCGGGATGACGAGGCGGCACTATCGATTGCCGCGCGGGTGGAAGTCGCCGAACTCACGGGTCCGGAGCTGATCGTGACCGCAATCGCGGGCGGCGAGCGCATTCTGGCAGCACTGCCGCCGCGGACGCGCGTCAACCCCGGCGAGACGCTGAGGCTCGGCTTCGATGCTGAAGCGATGCATCTCTTCGATGCCGGCAGCGGCCAGCGGCTGGCGGGTTGAGGTTCAGGCACGCTGCGCCGTCGACTGCCGCACGACCAGCTTCGGCTGGAAAGTCGTGCGCTCGCCGTTCGGCGGCATTTTGCGGCCGATTTCATCAAGCAGCGCCGTGATCGAGGTCTGGGCCATTTCCAGCACCGGTGCTGCAACCACGGTGGGTGGCGGGTTCATGATCTGGGCGAAGTCGAAATCGTCGATGCCGATCACGGAAATGTCCTGCGGCACGCGAAGCCTGAGCTCCGAAAGCGCGTTCAACGCGCCGAGCATCATCATGTTGGACAGGGCAAAAATCGCCGTCGGCGGGTTCGGCTCGCGCATCCGCCGCGCAATGCTGTCATGCGCCGTTGCCTGGTCGAAACGACCGGTGACGAGCAGGCTTTGATCGACCGGCAGGCCATGGGCTGTGTGGGCGTCGAGATAGCCCTGCAGGCGATCCTCGCCGGTGGCGATATTGCTGCGGCCGGTCGTCGCGGCAATGCGGGTGTGGCCGAGGCCGATCAGGTGCTCGGTGGCGATGCGGCCGGCGGCGACGTTGTCGAGCTTGACGACATCATAGGGAAGACCGTCGACAAAGCTGTCGAGCAGGATTGTCGGCACATGGATCTGCTTAATGATCCGCCCGCCATGTTCGGCGTCGGAACGGGTCGGGATGATGATCAACCCCTCGACCCGCTGCATGCGCATCATCCTGAGAATCTGTCGTTCGCGATCGAAATCCTCGCTGGTTGAGTAGACCGCGGCCATATAGCCGGCGTTCAGGCAGGCGGACTCGACCACCTTGGCAACCTTGGCGAAATGCGGATTGGTAATGTCGGGCAGGATCAGGCCAATCAGCCGCGACTGCCCCATTCTGAGGCTGCGCGCGCCGCCATGCGGCACATAGCCGATCTCGCGCACGGCCGCCTCGACTTTGGCGATAACCTCTTCGCTGACCGGTGCCGAGCGGCTGAGCGCCACCGACGCGGTCGACACCGCAACCCCTGCCCGCTTTGCCACATCCTTGATGGTGGCCATTCCCCCTCCGACTGTTTTTAATTACGCCCTCTTGCCAAACAGGGCTGTCTTTGCTGTTATACGAAACGTTTCGACTTGGCAAATTGACGTCGCGGGATTTGGGGAGGACCAGACCGCGATTTTTTGAGACCCGAACACGAAACGTTTCGACAATTCGAATGAATGGAAACGCGCCGGCAGAGGCGCATGGGAGGATGATATGCAGGATATTTCGCGGCGCACGCTGCTGGCTACATCTGCGGCTGCGCTCGTCGGCGCCGGCGTCGGACGTGCCTTTGCGCAATCCGATGTCTCGGCGACACTGAAAGTGCAGGGTTTCGGTGGCGACGCCGAAATGGCGGCGATGACCAATGCCATTGCCCGCTTCAACAAAAAATACCCCAACGTCAAGGTCGAACTGGCCGTCGACCCGATCTCGACCGGCTGGGGCGACTATGTGACGAAGGTGTTCGCGCAGTTCAATTCCGGGCAGCAGGCGGATGTCTACGGCACGGCGATCGAGACTTTTCGCGCTTTCTCGTCGCGCGGGATCTGGTTGCCGCTTAATGATTTCGTCAAGGCCAATTCGGGCTTTTCCGATTTCGCGCCGAGCCTGTTCGACCAGGCGAGCTATAAGGGCCAGATCAACTATATTCCGATCGGCTGGAACAACATCATGATCAACTACAATCGTGATCTGTTCGACAAGGCCGGCGTCAAATATCCCAAGGACGGCAAGTGGACCTGGGACGAGTTCCGCGGCGTGGCCAAGAAGCTGACCGTCAAGGACAATTCCGGCAATGTCAGCCAGTTCGGCTATGAAGTGCCGAACCAGAATTTCTTCATCCAGCCGTGGTTCCTGTCCAACGATACCAGCACGCTCAATGCCGACTGGACCGCGTCCAACATGCTCGATCCCAAGGTCTCGGAGAGCCTGCAGTTCCTCTACGACCTTATCCATGTCGATGGCGTGTCGCCGATCCCAGGCAAGGATACAATGGACAACCAGTTCATGGCCGGCCAGGTTGCGATGATCAGCCGCGGCCACTGGATCATCCAGAGCGCCAAGACCAACAAGGTCAACATGGACATTGCGATCCCGCCGAGCAAGCTGTCGGACACGACCGTGATCGGCTTCGGCGGTTATGCCGTGGCCAAGACGACGCAGAATGCCGACCTTGCCAAGGCGCTGGTGCTGGAAATGACCAGTGCTGAGACGCAGAAGGAAGAAGGCGAAAAGGGTGGCGGCGTGCCTGGCCGCAAGTCGGCCGCGGAAACACCCGGTTTCCTCGCTTTCCCGCCGAGTGCCGCACTCTATTACCAGACCCTGCCGCACACCAAGGCAGTGCCGTCGCCAGCGAACTTTCAGGAAGTCGAGAAGATCTTCATCCGATACTACACGGCGATGATGGCCGGCGAAGTGTCGATCGCCGATGGCGTCAAGCAGTGCGATGGCGAACTCAACGCATCCTTCGCCCGGCTGAAGAAGCAGCAGGGTGGCTGATCGTTTCCTCCCCCGGCGTCGCGTTCGGAATGCGGTGCCATGATGGCACGCGGTGTTCCGGATGCGGCGCGCGACCGGGGCTTACCCCCCTCTCGCCTGCCGGCCATCTCCCCCTCAAGGGGGGAGATTGGCAAGAGGCACGACCTCCGCCCCAAGCCAACGTCGAGTGCCGAGCACGCAGTGTTCGAGAGGTGCCGGGACAATGCCGCTCCCAATCTCCCCCCTTGAGGGGGAGATGGCCGGCAGGCCAGAGGGGGGTGCCACGACCACGATCGCAATGCGAATTATTCAAGTGATGCCATGACCACCATCGCCGAACGACGCCCATCCTCCCAGCTTGCCCGCGCGCAGGCCATGACCGGTTATCTGTTCGTGCTGCCGACGTCGGTGCTTTATCTCACCTTCGTCATTGCGCCGGTGATTGTCACGACGATCCTTGCCTTTGCCTATTACGATCCGATGATGGGCTCGCAATGGGTGGGCTTCGACAATTTCACCCGTTTCTTCACCGAGGCGCGGTCGCTGCAGATTCTATGGAACACGTTGCGCTTTGCCTTCTTTGCCGTGACTTTCAACGTCGCGATCGGGCTACTCCTGGCGCTGGCGCTCAATCGCACCATGCCAGGCTGGTTGCTCTATTTCTTCCGGCTGGCTTTCTTCCTGCCCGTCATTATCGCCGCTGCCTTCGTCTCGATCGTCTGGACTTTTTTCTACAGCGACGATCTCGGCGTCATCAATTACTACCTGCGGCTCATGGGCCTGCCCGCAGTGCGCTGGCTCACCGATGCGCATCAGGCAATGACCTCGATCATCATCATGGATGTCTGGAAGAATACCGGATTCTTCATGGTCATCTTCATCGCCGCTCTTCAGGGCGTGCCGAAGAATATCCTTGRGGCCTCCGTGATGGACGGCACGCCGGCTTGGCGGCAGTTCTTCCGCATTATCCTGCCTTATATCTCGCCGGTGGTGTTCTTCTGCATCGTCTATGCCTCGATCGGCGCGCTGCAGGTGTTCGAATCCATCATCATTCTGACCCAGGGCGGGCCGGGTGACGCGACGCGATCGCTCTCCATCGAGATCGTCGAGGAAGGCTTCGGCTCGTTCCAGCTCGGCTATGCCGCTTCGATCTCGGTGGTAATGACGGTGATCATTCTGGTCATCACCGCTATCCAGCAGATCCTGTCGCGCAAATGGGTGCAGCAATGAACGACATGATGCAGACGCGCGCGGCGAAACGCTGGGTCGACTGGTCGATCATCGCCGTCATGGTGCTGCTGGCGATCTGCATGCTGCTGCCCTTTCTGTGGCTGTTTTCCATGTCGTTCCGGCCGGTCTCGGACGCCTATAAGATGCCGCCCAGCTTCTTGCCGGCGAATTTCAACGTCACCAACTATCAGCAGGTTCTGGCCTCGCGCGTGCCCTTCCTGCAGATCTATCTCAACTCGGTGGAGATCGCCGTGATCGTCACCATCGGTCAGATGATCACCTGCACGCTCGCCGCCTTCGCCTTTGCCCGGCTGAATTTCCGCGGCCGCGATACGCTGTTCTTCATCCTGCTCGTCGGGCTGATGTTTCCGGCGCAGGTGACGATCCTGCCGATCTATCTCGGCTATGCGCATCTCGGCCTGCTCGACAAGCCGATCGGGCTGGCGCTGATGTATCTCACCTCCTCCTTCGGCGTCTTCCTGGTGCGGCAGTTCATGCTGAGCCAGCCGAAGGCGCTGGAAGAAGCCGCGCTGATGGATGGCGCCGGCTACTTCAAGATCTTCTGGCGCATCTCGCTGCCACAGCTTCGCCCGGCCCTCTCCGCACTCGGCATCATCACCTTTACCCAGACCTGGAACTATTATTTCCAGGCCAAGGTCCTGCTCAGCTCAGACACCTCGCTGACCCTGCCGCTCGCCATGGATATGCTGCGCGGCTACATGGCGCGCGGCAATCTCTCCGTGGTCATGGCGGCGATGAGCATGTCGGTGCTGCCTGTCGTCCTTCTCTTCCTCATCGCCCAGAAATTCGTGATCGAAGGCATCACGATGAGCGGCATCAAGAACTAGTCATCAGAACAGGAATACCTCAATGTGGGATGATCTCGCCTCCATCGACCCTCGTTTTGCCTATAAGGGCGCACGCACGCATTACCTCGCCTTCCCGCTCGGTGGTGTCGGCTCCGGTGGTTTCTCAGTTTCGGGAAGTGGCCGGCTGATCGACTGGTCGATCCGCAACCGGCCGGCGCTACAGGGCTATAATGGCTATTCGCACTTTGCCATCAAGGCGGAGAAGGCCGGCAAGCTCGTCGATGCGCGCGTGCTCAATGGTCCCTATGATCTGAACCCGTCCGGCGCGCCGGGCATCCGGAAGAATGCGATGTTCGACGGCTTCGGCCATGGTGCCAATCGCCAGACGATGGTCGGCGTTCCGCATTTCCGCGAGGTCGATTTCTACGGCCGTTTCCCGACCGCCGATCTCGTCTTCAAGGACGATCGGTTTCCGGGCGGCGTGCGGTTGACGGCGCTCAGCCCGTTCATCCCGCACAACGACCGCGATTCCTCCATGCCGGTCGCCATGTTCGAATGGGAGATCGTCAACGATACACCGGACGAGTTGACCTATACGCTGGCCGGCACGCTGGGCAATTACGGTGCCAACAGCGGCGAACACACGTTCAGCCAGAAGGACGGCATCAGCAGCCTGCACCTGACATCGACGGACAAGACCCTGCCGCTGCCCCAGCGCGGCGACCTGAGCATCGCCACGGATGCCGAGGCCGTCCAGCATACCGATCATCTTTTCCGCGGCCAATGGTTCGACGACCTAGCCGTCTACTGGAAGGAATTCGCCCGGCCCGGCGCGCTGCCCGCACGTCATTACGACCAACCGCGCGCCTCCAAACATATGGGCGAGCAGCCGGAGCATGGCACGATCGGCGCGCGTTTCACCATTCCCGCCGGTGGCCGCAAGATGGTGCGTTTCGTCATTTCCTGGAATTTCCCGAACGGCGATATCTACTGGGCTTTCCGCGACAAGCCGGATGGCGCAATCCCTGACAAGCAGACGCCGACGTGGAAGAATTACTATGCGACGCAATGGGCGGATTCGACCGCCAGCGCGACCGATGCGCTGAAGCGCTGGGACGAATTGCAGTCCGCCACCAATGCCTTCCGCGACGGCCTGTTCGGCACGACGCTGCCCTCTGAAGTCATCGACGCGGCAAGCTCGACACTGGCGCTGCTGCGTACCGCCACCTGCATCCGCCTCGAAGGCGGGGAGCTCTGGGCCTGGGAGGGCCAGCACAAGAACGATGGCTCCTGCGAGGGCACCTGCACCCATGTCTGGAACTATCAGCAGGCCGTGTCGCATCTCTTCCCGGCCATCGAGCGGACGCTGCGCGAGACCGAATTCACCTATAATCAGCTTCCCAACGGCGGCCTGACCTTCCGGCAGAAACTGCCGCTCGGCAACGGCTTCGACATTATCGGCCCCTGCGCCGACGGCCATTTCGGCGCCATCGTCAAGACTTTTCGCGACTGGAAACTCTCCGGCAATACCGACTGGCTGAAGCGCTATTGGCCCAACGTCAAGCGCGCCATGGAATATGCCTGGTCGCCGGAAAACCCCGACCGCTGGGACCCGCAAGCGTCAGGCATTCTCTCCGGCCGCCAGCACCAGACGCTCGACATGGAACTGTTCGGGCCGAATAGCTGGCTGGCGTCGATGTATGTCGCTGCCCTGCTCGGCTTCTCCGAAATGGCGGCCGCACTCGGCGAAACCGCGCTGTCGGAAAAGACCGGAAAGATGGGTAAGGCCGGCGCCGATTACATCAACACCGAGCTCTATAACGGCCGCTGGTTCATCCAGAAGATCGACCTTTCCGACAAGAGCGTCCTCACGCCCTTCGATATCGGCCGCAAGGCGGGCGTGCTTGCCGATGGCTTCATGGAAACCTATTGGTCGGACGAGTTCGGGGAACTCAAATACCAGATGGGTGAAGGCTGTATTTCAGACCAGATTCTTGGCCAATGGCATGCCGAAGTGGCCGGCATCGGCGGCTTCCTCGACAAGGCCAAGGTCGAGACGGCGCTGAAATCCGTGCACGACAACAATTTCCGCTACTCGCTTGCCGACCACTTCAACCCCTGCCGCAACTATGCCTATGAGGACGAAGCCGGCCTGCTGATCGCCACCTATCCCCAAGGCATCCGCCAGCCGATGGTCGCCGCACCCTATGCCGAGGAAGTCTGGACCGGCGTCGAATATATGTCGGCCTCGCATATGATCATGCATGGCCTGATCGAAGAGGGCCTGGATGTCGTCCGCGGCGCCCGCGACCGGCATGACGGCGCGCGCCGCAATCCGTGGAACGATATCGAATGCGGTTCCTATTACGCTCGCTCCATGTCGGCCTGGCAGTTGGTCAATGCCTTCTCCGGTCTCAATGCCGATTTCGTCAAGGGGACGCTCAGCTTCGTGCCGAAGGCTTCTGGTGGCTACAAGCTCTTCTGGTCGGCCGGCACCGCATTCGGCACATTGACGAATGCGGCGGGCAAGATCACTCTCGACGTGCTGGGCGGCAAACTTACGGCCAAGCAGGTTCTGGTGAACGGCCAGGCGATCCAATTTGGAGCTCAGGCGTAATGGCCGGCATCGAACTCAAATCCGTCCGCAAGGCGTTCCAGAATCTGGAGGTCATCCACGGCATCGACCTCGTAATTGTGGACGGCTCGTTCACCGTGTTCGTCGGCCCCTCCGGCTGTGGCAAGTCGACCCTGCTCCGCATGATGGCCGGGCTCGAAGAGGTAACGTCGGGCGAGATCCGCATCGACGGCAGCCGCTGCGACCACCTGCTGCCATCGGCCCGCGGCATGGCCATGGTGTTCCAGTCCTATGCGCTCTACCCGCACATGAATGTCGAGCAGAACCTGAAATTCGGCCTCGAAAACCAGAAGCTGCCGAAAGCGGAAATCCAGGCGCGCGTCGCCAAGGCGGCGAACATATTACAGATCGAGCACCTGCTTGCGCGCCGGCCGAGCCAGCTTTCCGGCGGCCAGAGCCAGCGCGTCGCCATTGGCCGCGCCATCGTCAAGGAGCCGAAGGCGTTCCTGTTCGACGAACCGCTCTCCAACCTCGACGCCGAACTGCGCGTGAAAATGCGTGGCGAACTGATCAGCCTGCACCAGCGGCTGAAATCGACCATGGTCTACGTCACCCATGACCAGGTCGAGGCGATGACCATGGCCGACCAGATCGTCGTGCTCAACGGCGGCCGCGTCGAACAGGTCGGCGCGCCGATCGAACTCTACGCGCAGCCCGCCAACCTGTTCGTCGCCCGTTTCCTCGGCGCGCCGCCGATGAACATGTTGAAGGGCAAGGTGACGCGGATCGACAACCAGCCGGGCGTGACGCTGAATGATGGTGGCGCCATCGCGTTGCCGGGCCGCGAGATCCCGCTTGCGGATGGGGCCCCCGTGACCGTCGGCATCCGGCCAGAGCATTGCCAGATCGGCCAGGGCGTTTTCGACGTAACGGTCGGCACGACCGAAGTGCTGGGGGCGGAAACGATCATCCATACGGAAACCGCCACCGCGACGTCCTTCACTATCTCCCAGCGCGGCATCAGCCGGGCGAAACAGGGCGACAAGGTTCCGGTCAGTTTTCACGACGCTTTCGTTCATCTTTTCGATGGCGATGGGCGAACGATCGGCGCCAATGCCGACTGGCGCGGCGCCTATCTCAACTGATCAGGCGCGTTTTGCTTCAGCCTCTTTGACGAAGAAGCGGTTCTCCGGCCGCGGCAGGCCGAGATGTTCGCGCAGTGTCGTGCCTTCATAGTCCTTGCGGAAAATACCGCGACGCTGCAATTCCGGCACCAGCCGCTCGGCCACGTCGTCGACCCCTTGCGGCAGGTAAGGGAAGACGACGTTGAACCCATCCGAGCCTTCTTCCTCCAACCATTGCTGCATCTCGTCGGCCACCGATTCCGGCGTGCCGACAAAGGCGAGGCCGGCATAACCGCCGAGCCGCTGGGCGAGCTGGCGCACGGTGAGGCCTTCATCCTCGGCGAGCTTGATCGCCTGGGCACGGCCGGTCTTGCTGGCATTGGTCTCGGGAATCGGCGGCAGCGGCTTGTCGGGATCGAAGCCGGAGGCGTCGGTGCCGAGCGCGATGGAGAGCGAGGCGATGCCGCTTTCGTAATAGACGAGGCTGTCGAGCTTGGCCCGCTTCGCCTTCGCGTCCTCCACCGTGTCGCCGATGATGACGAAGGCGGCGGGCAGGATTTTGAGGTGGTCGCGGTTGCGGCCATAGGCCACCATGCGGCCCTTGATATCGGTATAGAGCGCCTTGCCGGCGGCAAGGTCGCGCGGCGCGCAGAACACGGCCTCGGCAGTTTCGGCAGCCAGTTGCCGGCCGACATCCGACTGGCCGGCCTGGACGATCACCGGCCAGCCCTGGACCGGGCGAGCGATGTTGAGCGGGCCGCGAACGGAAAGCTCCTCGCCCTTGTGGTCTAGCACATGCATCCTGTCTGGATCGAAGAAGATGCCGCTGTCGCGGTCGCGGATGAAGGCATCGTCGGCAAAACTGTCCCAGAGGCCGGTGACGACATCGTAGAATTCGCGGGCGCGCTCATAGCGCTCGTCATGCTCGCGGTGTTCGGTCATGCCGAAATTCAGCGCCGCATCGGGATTGGAGGTGGTGACGATATTCCAGCCGGCCCGTCCGCCGCTGATATGGTCAAGCGAGGCGAAACGGCGAGCAATATGGTAGGGCGCGTCGAATGTGGTCGAAGCCGTTGCCACCAGGCCGATGCGTTCGGTGACGGTGGCCAGCGCCGAGAGCAGCGTGAACGGCTCGAATGACGTGACCGTGTGGCTGCGGCGCAACGCCTCGATGGGCATGTTGAGCACGGCGAGATGATCGGCCATGAAGAAGGCGTCGAATTTCGCCGCTTCCAGCTTCTGGATGAACGACTTGATGTGGTGGAAATTGAAATTGGCGTCGGGATAGGAGCCCGGATAGCGCCAGGCGCCGGTATGAAGGCTGACGGGGCGCATGAAGGCCCCCAGATGCAATTGCCGATCTGCTGTCATGATGGTCCCCGTCGAGATGCCGATCCATCCGATATAGGGCGCTCCGGCAACCCGACAAGATCGATCAAAATTATTGAAAGCTCCGACGCGTTGCGTCCCCCGTACCGCTCGGGCATTGTCGCGCTCGTATCACAGGAGCGATCATGATCGATACATTGCTCGTGCTCAATACCGGTTCGTCGAGCCTGAAATTCCAGGTGTTTCGGCGCGATACGCTGGACGTGCTGCTCGCGGGCAAGGTCATAGGGATCGGCGAAAAGGCCGCGATCTCGGCGCGGCTAACGGGGCGTGATGAAAAGCTCGACGCACATGTCGATGGCAACGATCATGATGCGGCGCTGAAGGCGGTGATCGACCTCATCGACCGGAACGACCGTGACTGGTCGATTGCAGCGGTCGTGCATCGCATCGTGCATGGCGGGGCGGATTTTATCGAGCCGGTGATCGTCACGCCGGAAATCGTGAAGGCGCTCGAATCGCTGATTCCGCTCGCGCCACTGCACCAGCCGCAAAATCTCGCCGGCATTGCCGCCTCTGAACGGCTCGCCGCGCACGCGCCGAACATCGCCTGTTTCGATACCGCCTTCCACTCGGGACAGGCAGAGCTCTTTCATTCCTTTGCGATCGATCGGGAGTATCGCGAGCAAGGCATTCGCCGCTATGGTTTCCACGGCATCTCCTATGAGTGGATCGCCCGCGTGCTCCAGGACAAACATCCGGACTTGTTCAACGGCCGGGTGGTCGTCGGCCATCTCGGCAACGGCGCCAGCCTCTGTGCCCTGCAGAATGGCCGCAGCGTCGATACGACGATGAGCATGACGGCGCTCGATGGTATTCCCATGGGCAGCCGTAGCGGCGCCATCGATCCCGGCGCGGTGATCTATATGCTGCGGCAGCTGGGGCTAAGTGTCGATGAGGTCGAGCATGTGCTCTACGAGCAATCCGGCCTCAAGGGGCTGTCGGGGATCAGCAATGATGTCGAGACGCTACTCGCCAGTCACGATCCGCGGGCACGTTTTGCGCTCGATTATTTTGCGCTGAAGACGGCGCAATATGCAGCTGCCATGGCGGTATCGATGGGCGGGATGGATGCGTTCGTGTTCACCGGCGGGATCGGGGAGCATGCGGCGCCGGTGCGGGAAGCGATCGTCTCGCGGTTGGGGTTTCTCGGGAATTTTCGGACGCTGGTGATCCCGGCCAACGAGGAGCGGATGATGGCGGTGCATGCGAAGAGGTTGTTGGAGGATTGAGGCGCTTCGCACGCCACCTTTCTTGATGCATTCGTGCCTGCGGCTACCCCCCTCTGGCCTGCCGGCCATCTCCCCCACAAGGAGGGAGAGTGGATGGGGCGGCCGCCTCGCCCCTGCTCCACTGTCGCATTCTCGGCACCGCCTGTTTGAAGCAGTGAGCGTGCCGCGAGTCACTCTCCCCCCTTGTGGGGGAAATGTCCGGCAGGACAGAGGGGGTTCCGCCTGCGCATTCCTTGCCTTGGGGGGAAGCGCAATGAAGAAGGCACAAGGCCCGACCAATTCACTCCATCAATATCGCCATTTCCACTCCGCCACTTCCGGCATGTCCTGCCCATTCTCCCGGACGTATACCGCATGCGCCTCCAGCTTACCCCGCAGCATCGCCAACGCCTCACCCGCTTTGGCCTTCAACCCGGGCACGCGCTCGATGGCCTCGATGGCAAGATGATACCGGTCGAGTTCATTCAGCACCGTCATGTCGAAAGGCGTGGTCGTCGTGCCCTCTTCGATGAAGCCACGAACGTGGATGTTATTGTGGTTGGCGCGCTTGTAGGTCAGCCGGTGGATCAGGTAGGGATAGCCGTGATAGGCGAAGATCACCGGCCGGTCGGTGGTGAACAGTGCGTCGAAGGTCTCGTCGGCCAGGCCATGTGGATGCTGGTCGTGCGATTGCAGCGCCATCAGGTCGACGACGTTGACGACGCGGATGCGGAGCGACGGCAGCATGTCGCGCAGGAGCGACACGGCGGCCAGCGTTTCCAGGGTCGGCACGTCGCCGGCACAGGCCATGACCACATCAGGCGCCGGCGCGTCATCTTCCGTGCCCGCCCAGTTCCAGATGCCAATGCCGGCTTCGCAATGTCTCACCGCCTCATCCATGGTCAGCCATTGCTGCTCGGGCTGCTTGCCGGCGACGATGACGTTGATACGGTCATAAGTCTTCAGGCAATGGTCGCCGACCCAAAGCAGGGTATTGGCATCCGGCGGCAGGTAGATGCGGACGATGTCGGCCTTCTTGTTGGCGACGAGGTCGACGAAGCCGGGATCCTGATGCGAAAAGCCATTATGGTCCTGGCGCCAGACATGCGAGGTAAGCAGGTAATTGAGCGACGAAACGGGTTTGCGCCATTCGAGCTCGCGCGCCACCTTCACCCACTTGGCATGCTGGTTGAACATCGAATCGACGATGTGGATGAAAGCTTCGTAGCAGGAGAACAGGCCGTGGCGGCCGGTGAGCAGATAGCCTTCCAGCCATCCCTGGCAGAGATGTTCGCTCAGCACTTCCATCACCCGGCCCTGGGGCGCCAGATGGACGTCGTAAGGTTCGATCTTCTCCATCCAGACGCGATCGGTGGTCTCGAAGACGGCGCCGAGGCGGTTCGACTCGGTCTCGTCGGGGCCGAAGATGCGCAGATTTGCATTGTCGGCATTGCGCTTCAGCGCATCGCGCAGGTAGCGGCCGAGGATTTCGGTCGATTGCGCCATGACGCCGCCGCGAGCACTGGTATCGACCTGGATCGCATAGTCGCGAATAGCCGGCAGCAATAACTCCTTGCGCAGCAGGCCACCATTGGCATGCGGATTGGCGCCCATGCGGCGCGTGCCTGACGGCGCCAGTGCCCGAAGTTCAGGGCGCAGCCTTCCATCCGCATCGAACAGGTCTTCGGGGTTGTAGCTCTTCATCCAGTCTTCGAGGATTTTGCGATGGCCGTCGTCCTCGCGACAATTCGACACCGGCACCTGGTGGGCGCGCCAAAAACCTTCGACCTTCTTGCCGTCGACTTCCTTCGGCCCGGTCCAGCCCTTGGGGCTGCGGAGCACGATCATCGGCCAGCGCGGGCAGCCGTCAGGCGCCTTGCCAGCGCGGGCCTCGGCCTGGATGGCACGGATGCAGCCAAAAACCTGGTCAAAGGTCGCCGCCATCTGCTGGTGCATGTCGCCCGGCTCGAACCCCTCGACGAAGAAAGGCTCGTAGCCATAGCCCTGGAACAGATGCCGCACGTCCTCGTCGCTCGCTCGGCCGAGAATGGTCGGGTTGGCAATCTTGTAGCCGTTGAGATGCAGGATCGGCAGGACCGCGCCGTCGGTGGCGGGATTGAGGAATTTGTTGGAATGCCAGCTTGCGGCCAGCGGTCCGGTCTCCGCTTCGCCGTCGCCGACGACACAGGCGACGATCAACTGCGGATTGTCGAAGGCAGCACCGAAGGCATGCACCAACGCATAGCCGAGTTCGCCGCCCTCGTGGATCGAGCCGGGCGTTTCCGGCGCGGCATGGCTGGGAATGCCGCCGGGGAAAGAGAACTGCTTGAACAGCTTTTGCATACCGGAAACGCTCTCCGGCACATGGGGATAAATCTCGCTATAAGTGCCTTCGAGATAGGTGTTGGCGACCATGCCCGGCCCGCCATGGCCCGGGCCGCACATATAGATGATGTCGAGATCGCGGGCGCGGATGATACGGTTGAGATGCGCGTAGATGAAGTTCAGCCCTGGCGTCGTGCCCCAATGGCCGAGCAGCCGCGGCTTGATATGCTCGGGCTTCAAGGGCTCGCGCAGCATCGGGTTGTCGAGCAGATAGATCTGGCCGACCGAGAGATAGTTGGCCGCCCGCCAATAGCGGTCGATCAGAGCAAGTTCACTGTCGTCGAGCACTGCATGCGCAGACATTTCCACCTCCGTGAGCGTGGCGGGCCGCGGCCCTTCCTCGTTGATCCCGGCGGGGCATCACGCGAATGCCGGCCGCCGGACGGTTGATAGATCGAAATGGCGGACCGTACTTAGACCGAGATCAAGGCGCTCGAATGCAGAATAGAAGGCTTTGATGACACCGATTGCGTCAGGCGACGGACCAGCCTCCATCAACCAGGAGATTGGCGCCGGTGATCAGGCTCGCCGCCGGCGAGGCGAGAAAGACCACGGCGCCGACCACATCGTCCGTCTCGCCGATGCGGCCGAGCGGAATATGATTGAGCGTGTGCTGGTAATTGTCCGAATCGGAAAGATAGGGCTTTGTTCCATCGGTGTGAATGAAGGTCGGCGACACCGTGTTGACGGTGATGTTGTAGCGCGCCCATTCGCTGGCGAGGCAGCGGGTCAGATGATTGATCGCCGCCTTGCTCATGCAATAGATCGCCTCGCCGCGCAGCGCCACGGTGCCGGCTTGCGAGCTGATCGAGATGATGCGGCCCTGTTTCCGCTCGATCATGTGGCGGGCGACGGCCTGGGTCATCAGGAACGTGCCCTTGAGATTGATGTTGAGGATATCGTCGACGGCGCTTTCGTCGACCAGTTCGGCGAGATCGCCCGGCGCCACGCCGACATTGTTGACCAGCACATCGATGCGGCCGAAGGTTTTCACCGCCAGGTGGACGGCATTGGCGATATGCGCCTTGTTCGGCAAGTCGAGTTCGACCGGCAGGACCTTGCGGCCAGTCGCTTCAATCGCGGCGACCAGTTCGCCACAGCCGGAGGGATCACGGACACCGAGCACGATGTCCGATCCGGCGGCAGCGCAGGCCTCGGCGCAAGCGCGACCGATGCCGCGGCTCGCACCAGTCACGAGCGTGACTTTGCCGGAAAGACTGAAATCCGGCGGTTTGATGGGTGTTGACATAAATTCCTCCCTCGATCCTCATACGTGTGAAGGGCTCACCTTGCATGAGCGAGGGAGGAACGGGAAGCCGGAAAATGTCAGTTGCTTCCGTTAGTATTCACTTACTATATAGCAATCGAAGGCGAAGCCGCACCCACGCCCGGCTCAGACGTCCATATGTTTGCGCGGATCATAGGCGCCGACGGGGCTCCACGTTTTGACGAATTCCGAGAGCTCCGCATCCGGCACTTCGGGCAGCACCACCTTCAACGTCACATAGACGTCGCCATGCTCGTCATTGCGCTTGCGGGCGCCCTTGCCTTTCAGCCGCAGCGTCTGGCCGCTGTTGGAATGCGGCTTGAGCGTCATATAGACGGCGCCCGAGGGCGTCGGTACCTTGACCTTGCCGCCCAGCACCGCTTCGGAGAGCGTCACCGGCAGATCGAGCCGGATATCGTCGCCGTCGCGGGTGAAGAAGGCATGCGGCCGGATATGCAGTTCGATCAGCGCATCGCCGGTTTCGGCGCCGCCGACGCCCTGCTCGCCCTTACCCTTCAGCCGGATCGTCTGGCCATCCTGCGTGCCGGCCGGGATCTTGACCTCGAGAGCCGCGCCACCGGGGATCTGCACCGTCGTCGTCGCGCCGTTCACAGCATCGAGGAAATCGACCTCCATGCGGAACTGCAGGTCGGCGCCGCGCATGCGGAAACCGCCGCCTGCGCCACCACGACCACCCCGCCGGGAGGAGAAGAAGCTGGCAAACAGGTCTTCGGCGCCGCCCATGCCGGCGAAAGCACCCTCGCCACCATTGGCGCCGGCATATTCACGATAGAAATTCCGCGGCGCCTGTTCCTGGCCGCTAATGTCGATCTCACCGCGGTCGAAGCGCTTGCGCTTCTCCTCGTCGCCGACAATCTCATTGGCCATGGAGATTTCCTTGAAACGCTCCTCGGCCTTCTTGTCGCCGGGGTTGACGTCGGGATGGAATTTCTTGGCGAGCTTTCTGAAGGCGCTCTGGATTTCCTTCTGCGTCGCGTCCCGCTTCACGCCCAATATTTCGTAAGGGTCACGGCTCATTGCTTCCTGCTCCATCTCCATTCGGCAGCACCCACACCTTTCCCGGCCCGCCGAAGCAGCGCCTGACGATTTCAAATTTCAGGAGCGAGCCGGCGCGACAGCCTGTCATGGCCGCGTGAATACGGACAATGATGACAGCCAACGCGCCAAACACCAGCCCGAAAGCCGGCGGAAGGAGCATAAACTTGGTGCCGTCGTCATAGCCATATCCTCGTCGAGCAACATGGTTACAGACTGCCGGGAGGTTACTCCCTTCCGGTCCCACTGAGGCAACCGGTTCAACTCAAATTTAGGAAGACTTTCCTTCATTTCAAGCGCGCGATCACGGAAGACGGCTTCTTGCCTCAACTTTTCGTTATGCTGCCATTTCGGGGAATAACTGCCTCTCAGATCCAATCTTGCATGCGGGACGCAAATGCCCGTGCCGGCGATGGCGACATCCCGGCACACCAACGCTTACGCATGAGAGAGACATCACAAATCACCTCATCAACGATCAGCAATTCCCAGAGATCAACGTCGAGCACTCCGGCGAGACCTTGCATCTCACGGCAACCGCACAAGGCCGATCTTGGTGACGTCGATTTTCTGTTCCAAGAGGCCTTGCGGCAGCCCGCGTTCAGCCATCCGCGCTGGCCGGGCGCTTGCTTCCAGCGTACAGATGCGGCTTGCGTCAGAAGTGGAAATCGCCGGCCAGCAAATCAGCCTTGTGTAAGTGCTCGATGACCAGGGTGTCACCAGCAACGGAAATCCAGACATCGGTGCGGTGATTGGCGGCGTGGCTTTTGACATCACCGAAATCGGCGACCGTCTTCCAGCCCGAGAGGTCGATGCGATCGGCGCCCTTGCCGAAATCGGTGATCGTGTCCTTGCCGTAGCCGGTCTTGAAGACGAAGGTATCGCCGCCGGCGCCGCCCGTGAGCATGTCGTCGCCGGTGCCTCCATCTAGCACATCGGCCTTGCCGCCACCCAGCAAGGTATCGGCGCCACCCTTGCCGCTGACCGTTCCGCCGATCGCCGGCGCGGTCAGCGTCTCCGCGTCATTCGTGCCCATGATCGAGCCGATGCGTGTGTCGAGGATCATGCCGAGGACGTCGGCATTGCCTTTGGTTTCGGACGTATAGGTCAGCACGAGGCGGCCATCGGAGAGTGTCGCCAGATGCGGCTGGCTGAGCGACGCACTGCCCTGGGCCGAGAGCGTGAATTCCGCGCCCGCCTTCTTGCCGTTGGCGGCGAAGGACTGGATGTGCAGCGCGTCGCCATTGTCGTCGCTCCAGCCGACGGCGAAGCCGCCATCGTTGAGCGCCGAGACCGTCGCCTCACCCTGGGCGCCGGATTTGTCGGTGTTGGCATGGATGATGGCCGAGGCGAAATCGCCATTGTCCTTGACCAGCCGCATCTCGATGCCGGCATTGCCCGTACCGTCGCCGTTGGCATCAGTCCAGGCGACCACGAGGCTGCCATTGGAAAGCGCTGTGGCCGAGAGATCCGAGTTGGCCTTGCCGGAAGAAACCGTCACCGTGTCGATGGCGCCTGCGGCATTGGCGAGATACGCATCGATCGCGCCGGTCCGCGCATCCTCATAGGCGATCGCGAATGTCGGGTTCTTCTTGCTGTCCGACAGGATCACCAGTTGCGGATCGATCTGGTCGCCCTTGCCCGAGATATCATCATGTGCGGTCGGCGGCGTGAAACCCAAGGGGACGATCTCGTTATTGGTCACGACGTAATAGACGATGTCCTTGTTGCCGTTCGGATTGGTCTCATAGGCAAGAATATAGCCGCCAGCATAGGCAGCAATGGAGGGCGAGGTATCGTCTACATCCGGCCCTCCGGCGCCCTGCCGGAAATCGTTATCCCCAAAACTGCTTCCATCCGGATTAAAAACTGAGACGTCGACGTTCAGTCCATCGCCAAATTGCGCAGCATCCTCGCTTTGGTAGGCAACAAGATAGCCACCATTAGCTGTCGCGGCGATTGATGCATTGGTCTGGCTAAGGTCCTGGTAGGCTACGCTGCCAACAAATTCGCCGCCTGACGTCTTGCCAAGCACGCCGTAGCTCTGCCCCAGGATGTCGCTCGCGCCGAGACCGCTGGAGTGATTACTGTTGTCGTCCCAGACCGCGGTGAAACCGCCGTTCGCCAGTCCGATTACCGTCGATGTCTGCTGGTCGTTGTCATTCGGCCCGGTATCGGTCGTATTGATCTTGCCGAGTTTCTTCCAAATGGCTGGCGTGGTGGGCATGCGAAGCCTCCGAACGAAACAGTTTGGTTGAAGCTACGCTACATACCACGATCCGTGGAGAAGCAAACCATCCCAGTAAGCCGGGACTGCCATAGCAGTGCCAAACATGGCGGAAGGTTTGGAGAAAAGAGCTGGCAATGAACAGTCATTGCCAGCAAGACGCTTGCCGGAACTAGGAGTGGGCCGACAAGTTGGGAACTTCCATCGAACGTCGACGGGACTGAGATGATTCAGCCACTGACGGCGTTCAGGAGATCGTGCCGGGAAATCACGCCGACCGGTCGCTCGCCTTCGAGTACCGTGATGTCTCCGTCATGTTCCTTGGCGATCTGGAGGAGTTTTGACAATTTATCGGTTGCAAGAACCGTCGGAGCGGCGGGTGAAGGCTGGGCCGCTCCGAGCGGCTGCATCACCTTGGCGGCGGAGACCAGTTCCAGCCGGGATATGCCCTTGACGAAGTCGGCGACATAGTCGTCGGCAGGTTCCGTCACGATCTGCTCCGGCGTTCCCACCTGAACGAAACGCCCGTCTTTCATGATGGCAATATGGGTTCCGAGCCGGATCGCCTCGTCGAGATCGTGGGTGATGAAGATGGTCGTCTTCCTGAGGATCTTCGACAGGTCGAGGAACTGCTCCTGGAGCTGCCGGCGGATGAGCGGGTCGAGGGCGGAAAACGGCTCGTCCATCAACAGGATCTCCGGGTCGGCCGCCATCGCTCTGGCAAGGCCGACGCGCTGCTTCATCCCGCCCGACAGTTCATCGGGGAAACGGTCGCCCCAGCCGTCCAGGCTGACCAGCTTGAGTTTGTCGGCGGCGATCTTGTGGCGCTCGGTCCGGCTCATGCCGCGTAGTTCAAGGCTGAGTGCGACATTGTCGATCACCGTGCGGTGCGGCAGCAGCGCCATGTTCTGGAAGACCATACCGACACTCTCGGCCCGCAATTGCCTGAGTTGTGGTCCCTGGAGCGCGTTGACGTCCTGGTTGGCGACCCGGATCATACCGGCCGTCGGCTCGATGAGGCGATTGATATGCCGGACCAAGGTGGACTTTCCGGAACCAGAAAGTCCCATGATACAGAAAATCTCGCCTTTTCCGACGGTGAAGGAGACATCGGCCACGCCGATGACGCAACCGTACCGCTCCAGGATGTCTCTCTTGCTCAGTCCGTGGTCATTGATGGCCTTGTGGGCCTCTTTCGCCTTGTCGCCGAAGATCTTCCAAACGTTCCTGCATTCGATAACTGCATCGGTCATTTGTCCGCTCCTCAATTCTTGATCGCCGACGATTGCGGCAGAGCATGCCCTGCT
This sequence comes from Rhizobium sp. P2_G2, assembly GCF_056403555.1. Taxonomy (NCBI): domain Bacteria; kingdom Pseudomonadati; phylum Pseudomonadota; class Alphaproteobacteria; order Hyphomicrobiales; family Rhizobiaceae; genus Rhizobium; species Rhizobium sp. P2_G2. The sequence continues at coordinate 64,596 of NZ_JBFUFF010000013.1, read as the reverse complement.
TGCGGATTGGAAGCCGTGATAAACGAGCGCACGAGGCCAACCGGCCCGCGTGTCAGCCATTCCCCGCGCTTGCGGGGTTTTGCCAGCGCCTGCGTCAGGCGATCCAACACGATTGCCAGCGCAACGATCCCCAGGCCGCCAACGGTCGCTATGCCGATATCGAGACGCCCGATACCGCGCAGCACCATCTGACCAAGGCCACCGACGGCGATCATCGAGGCGATGACCACCATCGACAACGACATCATCAACGTTTGATTGACGCCGGCCATGATGGTCGGCAGGGCCAAGGGCAATTGCGCCTTCCACAGAAGCTGGGACTCCGTCGAACCGAAAGCACGCATGGCTTCGACCACATCGCCGGGCACCTGTTTCATGCCGAGATAGGTCAACCTGATCACAGGTGCGACCGCGAAGATGACGGTGACGATCACGCCCGGCACATTGCCGATGCCGAAGAGCATCACCACCGGAACCAAGTAGACGAAAGCAGGAATGGTTTGCATCCCGTCAAGCAGCGGCCGGAGGATCGCATAGAGCGTGTCGGAGCGAGATGCCCATATGCCGAGCGGCAGGCCGATCACGATGGAAAACAACAGCGAGGTCAGGACAATCGCCAGAGTGAGCATCGTCTCCGGCCAGACACCGATGAAGCCGACGAAGATGAGGGTGGCCGCCAGTCCGAGAGCGAGCCTGACGCCGGCGATTTGCCAGGCGACCAGAAGAACGGCGATGACGACGACTGTCGGGGGCACGGCGCTCAACGCGGCTGAGAACGACTGCAGCATCGAGTCGATCGGACCTTTCACCGCCTGGAAGAACGGCCGGTAATTGTCCACCAACCATCTCAGGCCGACCGTCATCCAATCCGCGAGTGGAAGCTTCCCACAGGCAAACGGGTCGAGAATTCCGCATTGAGCCATTTGTTCCCTCTTTTCTTCAGGTTTTGATTGAGGGCTGAATAACACATCGCGAATTGGTTAGCCGGCGCGAAAAAATAGACTGTCAGGTGACTTTATTTCAGCGCAGGGGTTGCCTCGCGCGACGCTGCGTCCGTCGTCGACATCAGCTCTGCCATCCGGTCTACACAGATGAACTGCCAGAAGACGTGAACAAACTATTGCGGGCTGTTTCGGGTGGATTGGTCGACGGCTTCGGCATCAAGTTGACCCGGGTCAGCGGCATCTCAGCCCTGGGGACCGTTCCCCGGATATGAAGAAACTCGGCTCACCAATCCTGTCGTTTGGCTGAGCCCATCTGGTCGGGTGCGATCTTGCGCTCGTGCTCGGCAATTTCCCGCAGCCAATCGCGGAGAACCGTCGCCGCGATCGAGAGCTCGCGGCTATTGTTCCAGGTCAGATAGTAGGCGCCCGGCGCGGGGATCGTCAGATCGGTGAGGCGCACCAGCTTTCCTTCCTCGACATGATGGCGGATCAGCCGATCCCACCCCACGGCGACACCTTGATCTGCCATCGCGGCCTGCACCGCGACGCCGAATTTGCCGAACCGCCTGCCGCCGCCGTGGCCCTGAGGGATTCCGGCGCGCAGCAGGACCTCATCCCACCCGGCCCAATCGGGATCGGCCCAGTCGACATGCAGATGCGGCAGGTCCCCGAGGTCCGATGCCGTCGCGCCTTCATGTTCCCGAGCGAAACCCGGGCCGCATACCGGGTAGATGGTGTCATCGAACATCAGCTCGGCGGTTTCGTCGAGCCATGCGCCGAAACCGTAGCGTATCCTCAGTTCGACTTCGGCGCGCCGATAGTCCTTGGCATTGTCGGAGATCAGATGGTCGACCGCGATGTCCGGATGCCGCCGCCAGAAGTCTGGCATTCTGGGGATCAGCCACATGGTGGCGAAGGCATCCGTACAGGCGATCGTCACATTGCGCGCCCGGTCGCCGCGCTTGATCGACCGCACCACTTCCGAAGCCTTGGAAAACCCACTGGCGAGCACGCCGTAGAGTTCCTCACCGGCAGGCGTCAGCGCGACGCCCTTGCCGAGCCGGACGAACAGCGGCACCCCCACTTCGTCTTCGATCGCCTTGATCTGACGGCTGACCGCGCCGGGCGTCACATTCAATTCGCTGGCCGCCAGCTTGAAACTCAGATGACGCGCGGACGCTTCGAACACCGCGAGCGTCGTGAGCGACGGAAGGTCATAAAACCTGCGAACCAATGTTTCCCCCCTCCCGGGCAGCAATGAACCTGAAGGCTAGCATAATAGTCAACTGACGCGTGAGACTTTTGCATTTGGTGTTTGAAACGGCCTCGGTCATTAGTCTAGTCCGTGCGCGACGTCGAGTTTCCCGCACAGTACCATCACATTTCAGGGAGAACAGGCGCTATGAACGTGCAACCCAATGCAGCAAGACGGGGCGGCCGCGACGCCCGCCGGACGCTTCGGACGACGCCGAAATTCGAGATGTTCCCGACGTTGAAGCGCGGCCTGCCGAATGTCGAGCCAATGAACGAGGAGCAGGTCGAGCGCATTCACAACGCCTCGATGGATATTCTCGAAGAAGTCGGCGTCGTGTTCCGCGATCCGATCGCGCTTGAGGATTGGAAGCGCGCTGGGGCCGACGTGCGGGGCGAGCGGGTCTATCTGGATCGCGCGCTGATCATGGATCTCATCAAGACGATCCCGCCGGAGATCAAATACTACGCCCGCAATCCGGACAACAATGTCGAACTCGGCGGCAAGAAGTCGATCTTCGTGCCGATGACCGGCGCGCCCTATATGCGCGACCTCGACGACGTCAGACGCGGCCCGACGATCGCCGATCTCGGCACGTTCCACAAACTCGCCCATATGATGCCGGCGCTGCATTCCTCGGCGCATCACATCGTCGAGCCGATGGACATCGTCGTCGCCCACCGGCATCTCCACATCACCTATTCGTCGATGAAACATTCGGACAAGATGTTCATGGGCATGACGACGTCGCCCAAGAACGCCGAAGACGTACTCGACATGTGCGCGATCCTGTTTGGCGCGGAATTCATGGAGACGCACGCCGTCGCCACCGGCAACTGCAACGGCAACTCGCCGCTGGTCTGGGACCAGACCATGCTCGGCGCCATGCGGGCCTTCAATCGCCGCAACCAGCCGGTTCTCTGCTCGCCTTTCGTGCTGGGGGGAGCAAACACGCCGGCCTCGACGGCCGCTGCGGTTGCCCAGCTCAACGCCGAAGCGCTTTCCGCGCTCGCCTATACCCAGGTGGTGCGCCGCGGCTGCCCGGCGATCTACGGGCATTATCTGTCGACCGTCTCGATGCAGTCGGGTGCGCCGATGGCCGGGACGCCCGAGATTTCACTGATGAACTTCATGATCGGCCAGATGGCGCGGCACTATAATGTCCCCTGGCGCACCTCGAACCTCCTCGGCGGCGCGAAAATGTTCGATGCGCAGTCCGGCTATGAAAGCGCCATGACGATGATGGCGGTGCTGATGTCCGGCGCCAACTACATCTGGCATTCGGCCGGCTGGAACGAGGCGGGGATGCATTGCTCGATCGCCAAGTTCATGGTCGATTCCGAAGTCTGCGCCATGGGCTATCGCATGGCCGAGGGGATCAAATGGGACGACTTCGAGGAAGCGCTGTCGGCAGTGCGCGATGTCGGCCCCGGCGGCCACTATCTCGGTCATCCGCATACCCAGGCGAATTTCGAAAAGGCGTTCTTTATTCCGAAACTGTTCGACAACAACTCGGTCGAACAGTGGATCGCCGACGGCTCGAAGGACATCAAGCAGCGCGCACTGGAGCAGGCTCGCTATCTGCTGTCGGAGTATCAGGAGCCTAAGCTCGAAGAGTCCAAAGACGAGGAACTGCGCGCCTATATCGATCGCCGCAGCCGCGAAATTCCCGCCGTCGACGCATTGAACGAGGATCACTGATCCTCAGACCGTCTGCTGAAGCGCGTTGCAATCTTCGGGGTTGGCTCTCGCGCTTTAGCTCTTTGTTTTTGCGGAAGAGTACCGGGAGGCGGGACATGAGGCGAATATGGGAATGGACTGATCGTGTTGCCACAAACCTGGCGGACCAGGCGACGACGTCCGTCCCGGATGAGGCAGCGCACGACACCACCGTGATCGCGGTGCTGCTGTTTCCCGGCTTCTCGATGCTCAGCCTCTCCTCATTTCTCGCACCGTTCCAAAAAGCCAATGCGATTTTGGGTCGGCAAAAGTTCCGTTGGACTTTCGCCTGCCGGTCGGGCGTCTCCGAAACCTGCGGCCTCGGCCTTGAAATGCCGACCCAGTTCCGCTTCTCGGACGTCATGCCGAATTTGGCGTCGGCCCGGCGTGCGGACATGGTCGTGATGATCTCCGACGGGGTCACCGAGCTCAGAGCATCTCCGGAACTGACCGGATCGGTACGGCTCTGCATTCGCCAGAACATACCGGTGGTCGCTCTCGGAACGGCCACATGGTTGCTCGCGGAAATGGGAGTGCTGAAGAACACCGAATGCACCATTCATTGGCAGCAATTGGCCGCCTTTTCAGAGACGTTCAACGGACCCAAGGTGATCGACGCCATCTATACCGGCGATGGCGGCATATGGAGCTGTGCCGGTGAGACCTCGGCGTTCGATCTTGCGATAGCGCTTCTCGAGCGAACGCTCGGCACCTATCTGACGGCTGATGTCTGCAAACGCAATATTGCGGATGGGGCAAGGGACCGGACGCACCGACAGATAGGCTGGTTTCCGTGGGCCGCCCATTGCGTAAGCGACAAATTACCAGAAGCGGTCGCGATGATGGAGCGGTGCCTGGACGAGCCACTGCCGCTGCAGCGCATTGCGGCAACCCTGATGATCTCCAGGCGACAGTTGGAACGCCTGTTCGAAACCTATCTCGGTACCTCGCCGCATCGATATTATGTCAAACTGCGTCTCGACCGCGCCAGGCAACTGGTGGAGGCCACCAACAAACCACTCGTCGATATTGCGGTGGCCTGCGGCTTTGTGTCGGCCTCGCATTTTTCAAAGGCCTATCGCCTTCAACATGGTCGCAGTCCCCAGCAAACCAGGCATGAACGCCTGAACAGCGTTCTGGCGTCGAAAGAGACGCGCCGTGTCGCATCGCGATAAAAACGACGCGCCCGAGATTTAATTCGGGCTGGCAATCCGCTTTCATCGACCGTTGAGAATTGATCCGAAACTCCGGTCACACCGTGCCTGGGAGGGCAGAAATGTTGATTTGTCAAAAGGCAAACAACCCAGCCGGATCAGTGCATTAAAGTCACCTGACGGTCTACTTTTTTACGTTCACGACCTTCGAAATACCTGTGTTACCAACCTGTTACTCCTCGGGAGAAGAACTGGGACGCAAGCGCCAAGACGCTCGGCGCTGCGCGGTTTCGGATGGTTGAGCGTCAATCAAATGAGGGAACTGACATCATGAAGATCAAGTCCACAGCCGCCCTGTTGGCATCATTTCTGGCGATGACCAGTGTTGCGTCGGCGGCCGATCAGGTGAAGCCGGCATGGTCGGGCATCACGGAAGAACTCTTCCAGACATTCATCGTCTCGGAAGGCTTGAAAGAGCTTGGATATGACGTCGCCGATCCGACGCAAACCCAGGTGCAACTGGCCCATGTCGCCGTCGGTAACGGCGACCTTACCTTCTATGCGGCGCATTGGGAGCCTTTGCACGAGGCCTATTGGAAGGAAGCCGGCGGCGATGCGAAGCTCATTCGCCTCGGCAAACTGACGTCGAACTCGCTCCAAGGCTATCTCATCGACAAGAAGACTGCCGATGCCACCGGGATCAAATATCTCGAAGACCTGAAGGATCCGGCGAAGGCAAAGCTGTTCGACATCAACGGCAACGGCAAGGCCGACCTCTATGGCTGCGAGCCGGGCTGGGGTTGTGAACGCGTCATCGAACATCAGCTCGACGCCTATGGCCTGCGTGACACGGTCGAGCATGACCAGGGCGGCTATTTCTCCATCATTCCTGACGCCATAGAGCGGATCAAGGAAGGTAAGCCGACGCTTTACTATACCTGGACGCCGCTCTGGGTTTCTGCCGTGCTGCGGCCGGGCAAGGAAGTCGTCTGGCTGAACGTCAAGCAGACCTCGCTTCCGGATGGCAAGACGGACAACACGACGGTGCCGGGCCTAGGCAATCTCGGCTTCCCGGTCAACGACCAGATGGTCATCGCCAACACCGCCTTCGTCAACGCCAATCCTTCGGCGAAGAAATGGTTCGAGCTGGTGCAAGTTCCGATCGAAGACATCAATGCCGAGAACAAGCTCGTCAACGATGGCGAGAAGTCCAACGAGCAGATCATGAAGCACGCGACCGATTGGGTCGCCGCCCATAAGTCCGAATGGGACAAGTGGATCGCGGAAGCCAAGGCCGCAAAGTAAGACCAAAGGCGCTGCCGCTGTTGGCGGCAGCGCCTATATATGGTGCTGCATGACGCTTCTCCGACAATGCGCAGTCGAGGCAGAACGAAGGAGCCGCCGCTACCGGTTTCTTGATGCTACCGTTGAAGCGAATGGCCGTCGAATGTGGCAGCCATCCGCGATCAGACGGTGGAAGGCCTCGGTGTCAGGATCGGCCGCGATGCGCGACAGGCGAGGTCGCCTTGAATAGACGTCCCGTGTCGAGACCGATGAGACGTGCCACAGTTGCAAGGAATCCAAGCCACAGAGCATTGAGGAGGACGGCAAACGTGTTTTCCGCCCTACAGCCATATCCACTGCGTCGTATTGGTGATAACGCGGGGGTCTCACAGGAGAAACATCTTGACCCTCAATGAACAGCACCAGATTATCTTGAACGCCTTCTACAACCCACGCTTCGGCGTTTCGCCGACGGCCACGAAAGGCGCCGTCGAGAGCCATGCGCGGAAGCACCAGTTGCAGGGGGACGACTATGCAAAAGCGTTGGATAGCGCGATTGCCGCCGGGCTCGTTGTGCCGATGGCCGGTTCCAGCCTTTCTATCCGGAATGCCGGACGCAACATGCTTCCGAGGCGCTAGTCGGTCAGCCATGTACGCAACAGCCGTTGGCGCCGCAACGCATTGGCATCAACGGCTGGCGAACTTGGTGACGCGCGAAATCCGGCAGTGTGGCTCGCCTCGGGTGAAAGCGCTTTCGTTGTCGGGCAGGCTTCTGTGATTGACGGAGGCAGAACTGAAAAGCTGCTGGTCAGGGTTTCGTGATCGCACTTATCGAAGCGGATGGCACCCGAATAATGCGCTCGTCTGCGATCAGACGACGGAACGATTCAGTTCAGGATTGCCGGCGACGCAGGACAGACAAGATTGCCTTGAATCCGACCTGAACCAAGCTGCGACCACACGCCCCCGCTGATCCAGCTTTCCTTGACGGTCATTACTCCTTGGTCGGCATGCCGGAGACGTATGCAGATTGGAAAGCTTTTCTCCGAGACATTGCCTATGTCGCGGGTCCTGATCTCGATAGGGCTTGTCGCAAATCTTCCGGCTTCGGGGCGGATCTCCAGCGAGGATCCGGTGCCCCATTTTCACAGCTGCCCTGCCTTGTATTCCCCAACCAGATTGCGACAGGCGCGGATGGTCAGAGCCATCACAGTCAATGTCGTGCCTGCTATGCCGCTGCCCGGAAAGGCACTCGCATCCGTCACGATCAGGTTAGGTACGTCCCAGCTCCGATTAAATGGATTGAGCACCGAGTCCCGGCTGGATGCACCCATCCGTGCACCGCCGGTCTCGTGGATGGCAGCGCCCATGCACATGGTCTTGCGGAACCATGTGCGGAACATGAAACGGCTGAACGGATCGGCGTCGGGGAAAGCGCCTCGGCCCATTTCGGTCAGGCCGTGCGGCGAGCCGATGAATTCGAGCTCGCCACCGACGTCGCGGACCATGTCGACCATGACCTGCTGCTGCCGGCGCAGCAGCGCGTGTTCTTCGTCATGCATGACACAGCGGATATGCGGAACGGGAATTTTCCAGGCGTCCTTGCGCTTTGGATCAAGGGTGATGCGGTTGTCGGCATAGGGCAGCATGCGGCCGAAGCCGAAAAAGGCGAGACGTGCAGGAGCATCATCCGGCGTAGGCGCACGGCCGACACTGCCTTGATAATTGAAATCGCCGCGCGTGGATGATTGCGCGTCGAAGCGCGGTATGAAGATGCCGCCGGACGGATTGTAGAAGGGATCCGCAGGCGCGGAATCATCTTCCGCCCAGCCTCTGGCTTTCGCAAAGGAGCCGAAAGCCAGGCAGGGAAGCTGGTCCATGAAATAGCGCCCGAGGGTGCCTGAACTATTGCCCAGCCCCTGCGGATGCCGGGCCGAAGCCGAATTCAACAGCAGGCGGACACTTTCGATCGGCGAGGCCGAAAGCACGACCAGATTTGCCCGGATGGTCTCCACCCCGCCCGTGAGGCGGTCGATGAATTCGGCGCCGGTGGCACGGCCACCTTGCTCGTCGGTCAATATCCGGCGCACGATCGCGTCATGGCGGATGGTCAGGCGCCCGGTGGCGAGCGCATCGCGCAAGGGCCGTGGCGTCCGCTCGGTTTCAGGCGCGATATAGCGCCAGGAGACAACGTGTCGGTCCGGCCAGCGCTCTTCCACTGCACGTTTGAAAGTCTCTTCCGCGGGCGTCAGTTTCGCCGGCTTGGCATAGACGCCGTCCGGCAGGGTCGAAACGCCATCTGCATTGCCATAAAGCCCGAGATGGGATTCGACTTCGGCATAGTATGGCTGCAGTTCATCATAGGAAATCGGCCAATCGACGCCGCTGCCGGTCAGCGTCTTGATCTTGAAATCGTCATCGGTCCAGCGCAGCAGAACGCGGCCGAAGCTGTGCAACCGTCCGCCGGCCTGACGGCCACGGATCCACAGAAATGGCGCATCCTTCTGCGTCGTATAGGGGTTCTTGCGATCATTGACGAAGAAGTGGCTGAACCGCTCGGTAAAGAACGCCGCTCGCGCCTGGATGGGCTGGCCCTTGATGGTGGCGCGGGCGCGCTCCCAGATATTGATGCTGCTGGCCGGCAGCTTCTTGCGGGTGGGATCGAAATCCCTGGTACCGACTGCCGGGCCGGCTTCGAGCAGAAGCACGGAAAGCCCCTGCGCGGTCAATTCCTTGGCCGCAAAAGATCCGGCCGCGCCGGATCCGATCACCAGCGCATCGTAAATGGTCTGAGACATCTGTCATTCCGTATGTTGTAGAGGCAGCGTCAGAGGCGCACGCCATCGGCGTCGAAAAGGGAAGCCTTGGCGATGTCCAATCCGGGTGAGATCATCTCGCCCGGCTCCAGCGTCACATCGCCCATGACCCTGAAGGAAAGGCCTTCGCCGGCCCATTCGAACCAGACCACGGTGTCCGTGCCCATTGGCTCGACGACGGAAACCACGCCCGGGATGGTCGGCAAATCTTTGGTCCTTTCGTCGGAGACGAAATGCTCCGGCCTGAGCCCGAGCGTTGCTGGGGATGCTTTCGGCTCAGTCGCGAACGGATAGGCCGAGAGATCGACCTGCAGGTCCTTGCTTTTGAACATGGGGGTGCGATCCCGGAGCACGATCTCGCCTTCGATGAAATTCATTGCCGGAGACCCGATGAAGCCGGCCACATAGCGATTGGCCGGCTGGTGATAGATCTGTTTCGGCGTGCCGAGCTGCATGATCCGGCCCTCGCGCATGACGGCGATGCGGTCGGCGAGCGTCAGCGCCTCCACCTGGTCATGGGTCACATAGATCATGGTATTGCCGAGCTGCTGGTGCAGTTTCTTGATTTCGACGCGCAATTCATTGCGTAGCTTGGCATCGAGATTGGAAAGCGGCTCGTCGAAGAGAAAGACGCTGACCTCCCGCACCAAGGCCCGGCCGATCGCCACGCGCTGGCGCTGCCCGCCGGAAAGCTGAGCAGGACGGCGGTCGAGCAGGTTTTCCAGATGCAACAATGCCGCGGTCTTTTCGACGCGACGAGCAATTTCGGTCTTCGGCAGGCCGGCAACCCTGAGGCCGAAGGAAAGGTTCTTGCGGACAGTCATGTGCGGATAAAGGGCATAGGACTGGAAGACCATGCCGATACCGCGGTCCTTTGGTTCTTCCCAGGTTACATTGCGGCCCGAAATCCAGATTTCGCCTTCCGACGTCTCGTTGAAGCCGGCGATCGTGTTGAGAAGCGTGGATTTTCCGCAGCCGGACGGCCCGAGCAGCACCAGGAATTCGCCGACGCCGATATCCAGCGATAGCCGCTCGATGACGGTATGCGTGCCATAGGCGATCTTCAGATCGCGGATGGAAATCGATGCGTCCATAAGGTCTACCCTTTCACCGCGCCGGCGGCGATGCCACGGACGAACCAGCGCCCGGAGAAGAAATAGATGGCGAGCGGCACGAGCGCCGTGAGGATGGTGGCGGCCATGTTCACATTGTATGCGCGCTCGCCCATCGTCGTGTTGACGATATTGTTGAGCTGCACAGTCATCGGCAGGTTGTCGCGGCCGGCGAAGACGAGCCCGAGCAGGAAATCATTCCAGATGCCGGTGAACTGGAAGAGCGAGGCGACGACGATCATCGGCACCGATAGCGGCAGCATGATCTCGAAGAAGATCCGCCAGAACCCAGCGCCGTCGACACGCGCGGCGCGGCAAAGCTCTTCCGGAATGTTGACGAAATAGTTGCGGAACAGGAGCGTCACCAGCGGCAGGCCGAAGATCACATGAACGAGGATGATGCCGTCAAGCGAATTGTAGAGCCTGAGGTTCGCCATCATCCTCACCATCGGATACAGGAAGATCTGATAGGGGATCAGGCCGCCGGCCATCAGCAGCGCGAACAGGATGCGGGCGCCCGATGACCGCCAGAAGGACAGCGCATAGCCATTCAAGGCGCCGATGAAGACGGAGATCGCCACCGCCGGAACTGTGATCTTGACCGAATTCCAGAAGCCTGCGCGGACGCCGACGCATTCTATGCCCATGCAGGCGCCGGACCAGGCCGTGCTCCAGGCGCTGAGGTCGAGCTTGTGGGGAAAGGCAAAAATCTGGCCGAGCCGGATTTCGTCCATGGTCTTCAGCGAGGTGACGATCATGACGAAGAGCGGCAGCAGAAAAAACAGCGCCGCGACGAAAAGAAATGCATAGACGCCGATCCGGCCGGGTGTGAGACGAGACGGTTTCGGTCCGTTGGGACGTGGGCTGTCGGTCATTGGACACCTCCCTGGCGTCTCGCCCGCATATGCAGCGCATAGCGGATGGGGGCGACGATTGCGATCACGGTGAGCACCAGCACGGTGGCGCCGGCCGTCGCGAGCCCGAGATTCTGTCGCTGGAACAGGCTGTCCATGATGAATTTGGCCGGCACTTCCGTCGCATAGCCCGGCCCGCCATCGGTCATGGCGACGATCAGGTCATAGGTCTTGATGACGCCCATGGCGAGCAGCATGCCGGCTGCGGCTAGCGCCGGCCCAAGCTGCGGCAGGATGATGGAAAGATAGATGCGCCAGACGGGGATGCCATCGACCTGGGCGGCGCGCCATTGTTCGGTTTCGATGCCGCGCATGCCGGCGAGCGCGATCACCATGACGAGGCCGGCACCCTGCCAGATACCGGCAATGACCACAGCGTAGATTGCCATCTTCGGGTTGACCACCCAATCGAAGCTGAAACCCTGCCAGCCAAAGGCACGAAAGCTCGCCTGAATGCCCAGCGTCGGGTTCATCAACCACTGCCAGACGAGACCGGTTACCACGAAGGACATGGCATAGGGATAGAGAAAGATCGTCCTGAACATGCTCTCGAAGCGGACTTTCCTGTCGAGCACGGCGGCCAGCAGGAAGCCGAGGACAAGGCAGCCGGCGACGTAGAGAAGGCCAAAGACAGTGACGTTCTGCAGCGCCGCCAGCCATTTCGGCGTCGAGAACAGCTTCGCATATTGCGCGAAGCCGACATAGTTCGACGACGGAAACAGGGTCGAATCCGTGAACGACAAGCGGATCGACCATAGCATCGTGCCGATATAGACGACGATCACCGCTGCCCAGGTCGGCAGCAGCGCCGCAGTGGCGGCATATGAACGCTTTGGCCTTCGCATCATCGAAAACTCGCTGGGGTCAGAATCTCTTGAACCAAGCCATCCATTTATTGCGTGTCAGTGCAATCGCATATGACGAAAGACCCTCTCTGGCCTGCCGGCGTTCGTCGCTGAAATCGATCCACCGGATCGATTTCTCCGCTTCGCGCACCGCTTCTCACCCCCCACAAGGGGGGAGAAGACTCGCGGTATGCTGCTTGCCTCAATTAGGGCACAGCGGAGCCGCGGGTTAAGCCCCTCCCCCTTGTGGGGAGGGGTTTGGGGCGGGGTTTTCACGTCAATATGACAGCTCTAAATTAGACACGGATGGCCGAATATTCGGACCATATTACTGGAAGATGCTCGAGAATTTGGCGGCTTCCTCGTCGATATTGGCCGAGGAATTGCTCCAGAATGCGTCAACATAATCCGTCAGCGCGCCGGCCTGCTGTGGCGTGAGAATGATGGCCTGGTCCGGAACGATCTTGCCCGTGCTCATCAGCTCAAGACCCTTCTGGGCACAGACATCGAGTTGCGACTTGTCGACATCGGTGCGCATCGGGATCGAACCCTTCTTGATGCTGAACGCCACCTGCACCTTGGGGTCCATGACAACCTCAGCCAACAGCTTCTGCGCCTTGTCCTGACTGGCATCGCCGGTCTTCGGATAGTCGAAGGAGTCGGCGACATAGACCATGCCTTCGGATTCCGGCACGATCATGCAGCCATAATCCTTGCCCGGCACCTTGCCGGCAACGATGAATTCACCCTTGGCCCAGTCACCCATGAACTGCACGCCGGCCTTGCCGGTGATCACCATGGCTGTCGCATCGTTCCAGTTGCGGCCCGGCGCGCCCTCATCGACGTAAGCTCGCATCTTGCCAAGAATGGCCAGCGTCTTCTTGATCCCGTCGACGGATTTAGCGCTGTTATCCTTGTCGACATAGATCTTCAGGAAGCCGTCGATGCCCACCTGGGACAGGAGGATCATGTTGAACACCTTGGTCTCCTGCCATGACTGGCCACCCCAGGCGATCGGCAGAAGGCCGGTTGCCTTCAGCTTGTCCATATCGGCAAAGAATTCGTCCCAGCTCTTCGGCTCGCCGGCAATGCCGGCCTTGGCGAACGCTTCCTTGGAATAGAACATCCAGCTCTCGCCATGAGCGCCGGTGGGGGAAAGGTAGACCTTGCCGTCATAGGAGATGAAATCGTAGATCGTCTTCGGCAGGACATCCTTCCATTTTCCCGCCGCAGCGATGTCGTCAATCGGGTTCATCAGGCCTTGTTTGATGAAATCGGCCGGATCATGGCCGATGACCACCTGCTTGGCGGTGGGCGGGTCGCCGGCGACGACGCGGTTCTGGAAGGCGGCATCCGCCGCGCCGAAGCCGGCGATCGACGAATCCTTCCATTCCCCTCCCCGCTTCTCGAATTCGCTGCGGATCACATTGAGCGCCGCTGCCTCGCCGCCGGATGTCCAGGATGTCATGACTTCCGCCTTCGGCTTATCCTCGGCCCGAGCGGGCGCGGAAACCGCAATCAATGCGGCTCCGGCAAGCAACAGTTTCATTGCATTCTTCATCGTTCCACCTCTTAAAAGGCCCTCTTTGCGGGGCCGTTGATCGTTCGGTCTTAGAAGTCAGCGATAGATCGGCAGCAACGCCTGTCGGACAAGCGTCAGTCCATTGGCAATATCGCGCACCGGATCGGGCGCTGCGTCGAGTTCGAGAATGGCCCAGCCTTCATAGGCCCGATCGCGCAGCAGCCGGATCCAGGCAGGCCAATCGACGCGCCCCAAACCAAAGCCGCAGAAATACGGCTGATGACGCTCGTGGATCTGTGCATCGATCGGCGTATCTGATGGCATCGGCCCGATCGCGTCCTTCCAGTGGGCGATGATCATCCGCTCATGGTGACGATCGACCAGTTGGATGGGATCGGAGCCGGCGACGATCACGTGGGCAGTGTCGGGGCACATATGCACATAGGCCGGATCGGTGAGCAGCATCATCAGATCGACGTCACGCGCAGACGCGAAGATCGAATGGGCCTCGGTGTGAAGCGCCAGCCTAACGCCCCTGGCGTAGAGAACGGCACCGAGACGATTGAGGAAATCGGCGATCTTGCGGGCATTGTCGAAATCATGGAAGCGCACCGGCTGCGCGCCGAGCGTCTGGCGCAGCGGCGCGCCGATGACCATGATGTCACTGCCGCATGCCCTCAGGAAATCGGCATATTTCTCAGCTTTTTCGATCAGCGCGGCCTGCGCCTGCGGATCGGTGAAATCGCCGGCCGCTTCGAGTTCAGCGAAAAAGCCGCTGCTGAGTTCAAGGCCGCGATTTGACAGCTCGGAGGCGAAGGCTTCGACCGAGCCATAGGTCTTGATCGCATCCTGCCAGTTGAACGGCGAAAAGGTGAGCTCGACGCCGGTCACGCCAGAGGCCTGGACGCTGTCGAGAGCCTTATCCCAGAAGGCGCGCGGCTGTGCACGGGCATAGTCGGTGATCGCATCAAAGCCATCGACACCCCAGAAGCCGGGGTGAAAGAAGGTCACGAGATCGACACCGAAGCGAAGCTTGTTGGCGGCAGCCATTGCTGTTCCATTCTCACCGCGCGAAACATCGTTTGCGGAGTCTCCTCCACATCGAAAATCCGCTTAAATTCCATTATGTTACAGATGGCAATCGTTTGCCATAGGTCGATAATAACCGGGCCGCTTTGCTTTGCAAGCATTTTTTGGCAATCGTTTGCCAAATGACGCGAATTGCCATAGCATCCGGACCGCATGCATCCGGAGGAAAGAGCAAAGCGTGAAGAAAAACAAAAACTTGCTCGGGGAGGATTCCGGCCCGTTGATGGCCGACGTGGCGCGCCGCGCCGGGGTGGCAATTTCCACGGTCAGCCGCGCGCTCGCCAATCCCGCGCGCGTCAATGAGAAGACCCGCGCCAGGATCAGTGCCGCAGCCGAAGCTCTCGGCTATACGCCGAACGCCATGGCGCGCAATCTCAGAGTCGGCAAGTCCAATATCATCATGATCATCCTGCCGGGCTCGCTGCACTATGGCGCCTCGCAGATCATCCCGCAGGTGCTGCAGGCGATCAATCAGTCCTTGATCCAGAACGGCTACAATCTGATGATTGCCAACCTGGATCGCGACGAAACCTCCGAGCGGCACATTCTCAACCTTGCCTTTGGCGGCTCGGTGCGGGGGGCGATCATCCTGTCATCGAAACTGCCCGAAGTCGGCGGCCGTTCGCTCGCCGAGGCCGGGCTGCCGATCGTCTCGCTGCTTCTCGATATGAGTGAAGCTGCCGTTCCGTCCGTGGTCACCAATGATCGCAGCGCGATGGCGGAGGCCGCCCGGACATTGATCCAGCTTGGCCATCGGCGCTTTTTCTATATAGCGGGACCATCAGACAATTATCACGACATCGAGCGCTTCGGCGGGGTGGTCGATGCCTTTCACGAGGCTGCGCTGAACCCAGCATCGATCATCCGCTCAGGCGGCATATTCTCCTACCAGCACGGTTTCGAGGCCGGACAGCAGGCGATCGAGGATTTTTCAGCCCTTGACGTCAAGCCAACTGCCGTTATCGCCGAGTGCGATGATATGGCGATCCCGTTCATCAGCGGGGTGCAGGCCCTAGGCTGGCGCATCCCCGAGGATCTCTCCGTCGTCTCCTTTGATGGCTCGCCGGTCTGCAAATATTGCCATCCGCCGCTGTCGACGATCGAGCAACCAGTGGAGGAGATGGGCAAGGCGGCGGTGGCGAACCTGATGCAGCAGATCGATGATGCCGAACAGGAAGCCCCGATGCGGCTGGTTGTTCCGAGCAGGCTGATCTTGCGGAGAAGTGTCTCGACAGCTCCGCCCGTTGATCTTACGTCATAGCGATTTCCGGGTACTCGAGTCTGGTCCCGATGAGGAAGAAGGTATTAGCCCCGCGACGGGACCAATATTCCACGCTGAAACACATCAAAGTGCGCGATCCAAGTCGCGCCTACACATTCTGGTCCGGCCAGGCAATTCCTGTATAGTCGCTGCGCGCACGCACCGGGAGAATCATGACCAGCGGCCTCCACCATATCACCCTGATCACCGGAAGGATTCAGGACAATGTCGATTTCTATGCCGGTTTTCTCGGCCTGAGGTTGGTCAAGCGCACTGCAGGTTTCGAGGATGCGACGCAACTTCATCTTTTCTACGGCGATGCCGAAGCGACACCGGGATCCCTCGTTACATTTCTCGCATGGGAAAACGGCTCGCATGGCCGTGTCGGGCACGGTGCAGCCGGGGAAATCGCGTTCACCATCCACTCCGGCTCCATCGGATTCTGGCTGACCCGCGCCCTGACGTTCGGCGTCAAGGCCTCCGGCCCATCACCGGAATTCGGGGAACCGATGCTGCGGCTGACTGATCCCGACGGTGTCATCGTCAAGATCGTCGGGGTTGCCGATGTCGGAGAAACGAGACCCTGGGTGACGCCGGGAATAAGCAGCGCCGATGCGATCCAATGTCTGCACAGTGCAACGATCTTTTCCGAGAAGCCGTCCGACACCGTCGAATTTCTGACCCGGAATATGGGTTTTGCCGAGCGGACAAGAAGTGAGACGATTGTTCGCCTGGCCTCGGATTCCGGTAGCCTTGTCGATGTTCGCGATGCGTCAGGTTTCTGGACGGCGGCGCCCGGCACCGGGACCATCGACCATATCGCCCTGCGCGCACCCGATCGGAGCCATGTCGAAGACGTTGCGCGACAGCTCCAGGCGCAGGGTTACGACGCCATCAATGCCCATGACCGCAAATATTTCTACTCGCTCTATGTGCGCGAGCCGTCAGGCACGCTGATCGAACTTGCCACTGACGGCCCGGGATTTACCGTCGACGAACCGTCTGATGCTTTGGGAGAGCGACTTTTCATCCCGCCGCAGTTTTCGGACGACGACAATATTCGCGTCGTGCTGCCGCAATTCGGGCTGCCGGGCGAACCGCACACGCTCTACCGGGAACTGCCCTTCATTCACCGCATTCATGAGCCCGACCAGCCCGATGGCTCGGCAGTGATGCTGCTGCATGGCACCGGCGGAAACGAGACCAGCCTGCTGCCGCTTGGCCGGCGGCTGTTTCCGAATTCGACATTGATCGGTCTCAGAGGCCGGGCAGTCGAGGAAGGCGTCGCGCGCTTCTTCATCCGCTTCGATCCCACGACTTTCGATCAGAGGGATATTGCTGCCGAATCCATGGCCCTTGCGGCATTCGTCGAGGGTGCAACAGAAGCCTATCGCCTTGATCCGCAGCGGATCACCTTTGTCGGCTATTCCAATGGCGCCAACATGATCGGCGCCACCCTGCTGCTGCAGCCGGGTCTGGTCCATCGCGCCATATTGATCCGGCCGATGATGGTGCTGGATAGCGTGCCAGACTCCGCTCGCTCTGACGCACATGTCCTGATGTTGAGCGGCGCGAACGATCCCTATCAATCCTACGCTGCCCCATTGGAACATGCCCTTATCGCTGCCGGCGCAGTGGTGTGTCACGAGAATGTCGATGTCGGCCACGGCCTATCGGACAAGGATGAAGCGCTGGCCGCGGGATGGCTGCAAACCCGGCATTGAGACCCCTTGTCCAAGAGCTCGAGTTCGCCGGTCGCGTTGCGAATGGATACGCCACTTGGCGCGGTGGCAGCAACCGGCGGAGACGCGTCCAATAGAAGCAGAGAGGGGTTTGTGCTTGCGCTGTTTGTCGGATGGTCGCAAAGCCCTGTTGCAATGCGTGGCAATGGCCTACAACGACATCGCATTGTTTGAATTCGCTAAACGAAAGTCTATCCATGCCTACCCAGCTTTCCCTCTCGCGCGACAGAATTTCCGTGCTTCTGCTTGAAGGCATCAGCCAGAGCGCCGTGGACTATTTTTCGTCGTGCGGATACACCAACCTCGTGCATCTACCGAAAGCGCTCGACGACAAGGATCTCAAAGCCCATATCGCCGATGCGCATATCATTGGCATTCGCTCCCGAACGCAGCTGACAGACGAGATTTTCGAATCCGCCAAGAAGCTGATTGCCGTCGGCTGTTTTTCCGTCGGCACGAACCAGGTCGATCTGGAAGCGGCGCGCCGCCGCGGGATTCCGGTGTTCAACGCGCCTTATTCGAACACACGCTCGGTGGCCGAACTTGTGATCGGCGAGATCATTATGCTGACACGGCAAATCTTCCCGCGTTCGGCGTCTGCGCATCAAGGCGGATGGGAGAAATCCGCGGTCGGCAGCCGTGAGGTGCGCGGAAAAACCCTTGGCATCGTCGGCTACGGCAATATCGGCTCGCAGCTGAGTGCTCTTGCGGAAAGCATGGGCATGGTGGTGCGCTATTTCGATCTCTCTGACAGGCTGCGCCGCGGCAATTCGGAATCGATGGCTTCGCTCGGCGAGCTTCTCGAAATCTCGGACTATGTGACGATGCATGTTCCGGAGACGCCATCGACGTACAACATGATTACCGAAGCCGAGCTGCGCCGCATGAAGAAAGGTGCCATATTCATCAACAATTCTCGCGGCACTGTGGTCGATCTCGACGCGCTGGCGAAAGTCCTGAAAGACGGCCATTTGGCCGGTGCTGCAATCGATGTATTTCCCAAGGAGCCGGCATCGAACAAAGAGCGGTTCGAAACGCCGCTGCAGGGCTTGAGCAATGTTATTCTGACACCGCATATCGGCGGCTCGACAGAAGAAGCCCAGGAGCGCATCGGCGGGGAAGTCTCCCGAAAGCTGGTCGAATATTCCGATATCGGCTCAACGATGGGCGCCGTCAACTTTCCGCAGGTCCAGTTGCCTGAACGCCCGAACGGTAAGCGCTTCATCCATGTTCACGAAAACCGCCCCGGCATGCTCATCCAGCTGAACGAGATCTTCTCGTCACGTGGGCTGAATATCGCCGCCGAATTCCTGCAAACCCATGGCGATACCGGTTATGTGGTCATCGAAGTCGAGGACGCGTCCCTGACAGCCGAAGACATCCTTAAGGCGCTACGGGAGATACCGGGGACGATCAGAACGCGATTGCTCTACTGACGCATCGGGCATTGGTGCATCGCCATTGCGACCGGCAGGCGCTGCACGCGCCTCTCCTATAGTGATTTTCGTATGATGTCAGTAGTTTAGGCATTTGTCTCGGATGCCATAGCTGCTTGGCGCAGATAAGAGCCATGGCCGTACTGCACGGCGGCCGACATTCTCAATTACAGGCGCGCCCCATCCGAACCGTCCCCAATTTCAGCTTGGATACCAAGCGTATAGCGCCGATTTAGATTGCGGACATCACCTGGTGGACGCGGTTTCTGAAGTTTCACGCGTTCTTGCTCGATCAAGGTGAACTCTAGGGCATCCTGGCCTTGAACTATCCTTCGCAGATTTCTCAAGAACAAGCCAACATCGCCGAAGTAATTTTGGTCTGTCCGCACCAGGTTCTCTACGCGCTAGACTTCGACAGTAACGACATTCGAGCGCGTAATACCGTTTTCAATCTGTCGCTCGATGATCGCAAGGCGCGCCTGAGGCTGCAAGACTTCCGAAAACCTCTTAACTGTCACGGCGTGATCATCGTTATTATAGATAATCAGGAAGAACTTTCCGTCGTGGTATAAGTATGTTTCGGCGTAGGTAGTTGCCGTGCGAATATTTTCCAACGTGGAGATCGCATCCAACTTCGCTTCTATCGCATTAATCTCAGCAATTCTTGACGCCCGGTCGGGCACGCCGGGCACGACCGGGCAGCCCTCGACATAGGCGAATTCGGCGGACACAAGTCTGAACAATCGGAGCCATCGTAGGCGCTGGATGAAAGGCTCACGACTGGGATGAAGATACCCCAATGGCCTGGAAAGCCGCACATTTGGGCGCACTGACAATCCTAAGCAAGCAGGACTGACAATACAACGGTCCTACTGACAAACCAAAGGAACCCTATCATCAACTGATACCATTCAGCTATTTGGGAATTCAAGAGAAACGAATGGTGCTGCCAGAGAGGATTGAACTCTCGACCTCACCCTTACCAAGGGTGTGCTCTACCACTGAGCTACGGCAGCATCAGGACCGGCGCAGTCGCTTTCCGGTCGGGCAGGCGGGCTATTGCCATAGGTTGGCGGTGAGCGCAAGCGCCAATCATCGGAATTCCAAAGAATTTCAGCCTTGGCGAAATTCCCGCTCAGCGCCACATGCCGCGCATCTTGGCGCCGACATCGACGCGGACCTGGCGAACCGCCTGCGGCGCACGGTCGTTGGCGGCGGGCTTGGGCCAGGTGCCGACCTCGAAGAACTGCAGCAGCGTCGCCGGCAGGAAGCGGCTGCGGGAGGCGTAGACGTGACGGTCGCCCTGGGCGTTCTGGCCGTAGGTGTAGAAGCGTTGGGGGACGATGAGCGAGAGGCTGTCCCTGGCCCGCGTCATTGCCACATAGAGCAGCCGGCGTTCCTCCTCGATGTCATCCGACTGGCCGACGGCGAGATCGGAGGGGATGCAGCCGTCGACGCAGTTGAGGATGAAGACGGAGGTCCATTCCTGGCCCTTGGCCGAGTGGATGGTCGAGAGGATCAGATAATCCTCGTCGAGCGAGGGGACGCCCGGCTGGTCGCTGACGGCATCCGGCGGATCGAGCGTCAGCTCGGTGAGGAAGCGTTCGCGCGAGCCATAGCCACCGGCGATCTGTTCGAGCTGGGCGAGATCGGCCTTGCGGGCGTCGACATCCTCGTGCACGCGGGCGAGATGCGGTTCGTACCAGAGACGGGCCTGTTCGAGCTCCTGCGGCCAGCCGGCCGTGCGGACTGCCAGCGACTGGAGCAGGTCGGTCAGCGTATTCCAATGATCGGCAGCCTTGGGCGGGGCCACCAGCGCTGCCATTTCGGCGAGCGGGTCAGGCGCGACCAGCATGGCGTCGAGCGTCTTGGCTGCCGTTTGTGGGCCGATGCCGGGCAGAAGCTGCAGAAGACGGAAACCCGCCACCTTGTCGCGCGGGTTCTGGGCGAAGCGCAGGATGGCCAGCATGTCCTTGACATGGGCACTGTCCAGAAATTTCAGCCCGCCGAACTTGGCGAAGGGAATGTTGCGGCGGGTGAGCTCGATTTCGAGCGCCGCACTGTGATGCGAGGCGCGGAACAGCACCGCCTGCTGCTTCAACAGTTGCCCACGCTCGCGATTGTCAAGCACATGGTCGCAGACGAAGCGGGCCTGATCGCTCTCCTCGCGCACGGTCACCAGGCGCGGCCGATCCTCGGATTGCCGTTCGGTCCAGAGATTCTTGGTAAAGCGCTCGCGGGCCAGTTCGATCACGCCGTTGGCAGCAGCGAGGATGGGGCCGGTCGAGCGGTAATTGCGGTCGAGTGTGACGATATCGGCCCGCGGTTCGAAATTGCCGGGAAAGTCGAGAATGTTGCGGACGGTGGCGGCGCGGAAGGAATAGATCGACTGGGCATCGTCGCCGACCACGGTCAGCCCGCAGCCATCCGGCTTCAGCGCCATCAGGATCGAGCTCTGCAGCCGGTTGGTGTCCTGGTATTCGTCGACCAGGACATGGTCGAAACGACCGCCCATCTCGCCGGCCAGAACCGGGTCCACCGCCGCCTGTTGCCAGTAGAGCAGCAGGTCGTCGTAATCGAGCACGTTCTGGGCCTGCTTGGCCTCGACATAGCCGGCGAACAGCTCCCGCAGCTGCGTCTGCCAGTTGGAGCACCAGGGAAAGGCGGCGCGCAGCACCTCGTCGAGCGGAGTTTCGGAATTGACGGCCCGGGAATAGATCGCCAGACATGTCGCCTTGGTGGGAAAGCGGCTTTCCAGCTTCGACAGACCGAGGTCGTGGCGCACGAGGTTCATCAGGTCGGCACTGTCCTCGCGATCGTGGATGGTGAAATCCGGGTTCAGGCCGATCTCATAGGCATATTCGCGCAGCAGGCGGGCGCCGATGCCGTGGAACGTGCCTTTCCAGTTCATCGCCTCGGCGGCGGCACCTCCGGCGGAGCCCAGGACGTGCGCGCAGATACGTTCGACGCGGCGCGCCATCTCGCCGGCAGCGCGGCGCGAAAAGGTCATGAGCAGGATACGGCGCGGGTCTGCGCCGGCGACGATCAGATGCGCGACGCGATGGGCAAGCGTATTGGTCTTGCCCGAGCCGGCGCCGGCGATGATCAGCAGCGGTCCGGCAATAGTGCCCTGATCCGAATTGCAGCCATGCTCGACTGCGCGACGCTGCGCATCGTTCAACTTCTCAAGATAGGCCGCCGCCATCCAATTCCCTCGTTCGGAACGAAATACGAACGTAGGGGATTCGCGGCCGTTTGGGAAGTCCGGCGCCTTCCATGGTCCGATGGGAGGCTCTGCCTCAGCAGGTCTTCGGCAACACCATGCCCACCAGCATGAACCGGCCATCCGGAAAACGCAGCAGGAGCAGGATGGGCTTGCAGGCAGGTCTGCTTGGCATGGCTTGGCGCTGCTGCATCAGGCTTACCGGCCGGAGAGTGGGGGTATCGTCCGTCTTGAAGGAGCGGATCGAAGCTTCGGTATTGGTGGCGATCAGCAGCAGCAGGCAGATCGAAAACAATTTGATCATGTGGCACCTATACGGCAGCCCACCAGATTGATCCCGTATTAAAAAAACTGGTGAGTGCTGCATCAAGTTCCAATAGCTCTCACGATTTATTGATCGGCGGCTGCGCTTCCGGCTGAGCAGACTTTTGTTGGCAAGCCAACAATTCATCCGCTTGTCCGTTGTGTTGTCGCAAGTTCTTGTCGGGAAACCGCGGGACATTTTTCCGGAATCTACTTCGCTTTCTTTGACGGTTATGGCACCGTCGTTCCGCGTTTCTTCCAGCCGACTCACTAAGTCGACGCTCAGCAGCCGGTGTCTGTCTTCGCAACCTCGAAGATTTTGACATGCCATCCGGCAGGTGCAGATAAAGCATCAAGGGCTCAGCGCTGTAGGAACCGTCGTTATCCTCGCGATCACGGGCGCTCATCGTCGCGACGGCCTTGATGAGGGCAATCGCATCCTGGCGGCCGGAGAAATCACGGCCGCCGGGGTGATGTCGGCGAGGCGATCAGAAGTTTCGTGTTTGCCCTCGCAATCGACCGCCAACCACCGCCATGGATCAAAACGGCGCGGCAAGCGTTGTCTTCCCTGGGACAACACGGAAGGAGACCATCATGTTCAATGCATCCGATATCCGCGAACATGCCGAAGTCGTCGGCAAGGACGGCCGCCATGTCGGCACCGTCGACCGCGTCGAGGGCGACCGGATCAAACTCACCAAGGCCGACAGCAAGCAGCCGGGCCATGCCGGCCACCATCATTTCATCGATCTCAAACTGGTGGAAGCCGTGCGGGGCAATCGCGTGCAGCTGTCCGTGGCGAGCACCGCGGCAATCAGCGACGAAGAAGAACAAAGCGGCCGCTCGGTGCAGTAAGCCAAATCCACTGAAGAAGCCGGGTTCAGCCGAGCTTCTTCATGGGGGATATCCAATGACCAAGCTTCGAAAGTGCGACGCCGTCGAATGGCGGTGGGGTGCCTACCACGCGGAGGGCAAGATCGTCGAGCGCTTCACCGAGACTGTCAGCCGCAAGATCAAGGGAAAGGAAATCAAGCGCAGGGCGTCGAAAGCCGAGCCCGTTCTGCTGATCCGTCAGGACGATGGCGACCGCGTGCTCAAGAGCGCAAGTGAGGTGAAGCCTCTCGGGAAGGCGTGACCATGTGTTCATCAGTACAAGCCGGAAAGGAGTTCGCCGTGCCTCAGTCCCTCGAAATTTCCGATCTTGAAGATTTCATCGATGTGTATCTGCAGGTGATCATTGCCGAGGCCAATGAAGCCGGGTTTTCCTCCGCGGAAATCCTGACGGCGCTTGGGGACGCCATCGAGCGACAGCGGCACGCCTTTGACGAGGACCCCGATCCGGCGGACGATCCGGCACCCCGAAAAGCCAGGCCTTTCCGGCCGAGTGCCAGCACGAAGCATTGAGTGTTCATGATCCGCGAGCAGCGGCTGCCATAGCCAGCGACACCGCTCAGCGCGCAGCCAGCCGATCCTTCATTACCCTGACCGTATTCCGGTCCGTGACACGGACTTCGGCGGCAGAAAAGCCGAAGGTGATGAGGTGTTCGTCTTTCACCGCAACCTTGGCCGAACAGGAGGAATGCACTTCCTTGACATCCAGGCGATCAAGGATGGCATCGATATTTGCCAGATTGACGCCGGCGCCGGGCATGATCGAGATGCGGCCATCGGCGATCTTCAGCGCCTTGCCAAGATCGTCCAGGCCCTTGTCAACGGACGCTGCCCGGCCGGAACTCAATATGCGTTCGAAGCCGCATTCGATCGCCAGTTCGATCGCCTCGTCGATATTGGGCACGAGATCGAAGGCGCGATGCAGCGTGCGCGGCATGTTGCTGACGGCATTGCAGAGCGCAATCAGCGCCTCCGTGTCGAGCCGTCCATCTGCGGCACTGGCGCCGAACACCACGCCGGCGAGACCGGCGGAGGCTGCGAAATAGATGTCATTGGTCATGATCTCGATTTCACGCAGCGTATAGATGAAATCGCCGGCGCGCGGGCGGATCATGGCATAGCAAGGGATCGGCGAGCGTTGCGCCGCACTCATCAGGCCGGCTGAAGGCGTCAAGCCGCCAACGGCCAGCGCGCTGCAAAGCTCGATGCGGTCGGCCCCGCCTTCGATTGCAGCTTCCAGCCCGGCGACGTCGTCCACGCAGACTTCGAGCAATATGTCAGCCATGCCGGCTTCGTTCCAGTCCCATCAATGCCGCCCCGACCAGGCCCGGCTCCACATCGCAGCCGGCCCTCACCACGAGCGGCCGGCGAAACTCCCTTAGTATCCGTCTTCTTACGGAAAGGTCAATTTCCGTGAGAAGTTCCTGGGAATTTGAGAGTCCGCCGCCGGCCGGCACGATCGAAGCGCCGGTAATGTTGACAGCAAGTGCTAAGGGCGAGGCGACGAGGTCGACATAGATTTCTACGGTGCGAACCGCCTTTGGATCACCGGATTGCCAGGCCTCGATGATCGCCGTGCTGGCGATTTCCTCGGCATGCAGGTGCTGATAGAGCCGCTCCAGCCCGCGCGCGCCGCCGATGGTGTTGACGCAGCCTTTCTGGCCGCAGGTGCAGGGAAAAGCGGGGATGGCAACCGACGGATCGCCGGCGAAGGCCGCGACAATCGGGCCATGCCCCCATTCGCCGGCAAAGCCGCCTTTGGCATTGATCAGCCTGCCGTCCGCCACCAGCCCGCCGCCGACACCGGAGCCGAGGATGATGCCGAAGACGATGGCATGCCCTCTCCCCGCGCCTGCACCGGCTTCGGCGAGGACAAAGCAATCGGCGTCGTTGGCAATGATGACGGGGAGGTTGAGGGTGGCTTCGAGATCGGCTTGGAGCGGCCTCTGGTCGATACAGGGGATGTTGGCGCAGGTGATGATGCCGGTCTCGGGATCGACGACGCCGGTCATGGAGATCGAAAGGCAGGCGGGTGTTTGCGGCTGGGCGGCGATGATGTCGCGGAGGATAGCGATGAAAGCCGGATAGTCATCGAGAGGGGTCGGATAGCGGTTGAGGATCTGGATATCGTCGGCCGAACGGGCGACGGCGCTCTTGATCCAACTGCCGCCGATGTCGAGGCAGAGGATCATAGGTAGGTTGGAGCGAGTGGCTCACCCCCCTCTGGCCTGCCGGCCATCTCCCCCACAAGGGGGGAGATTGGCAAGCGGCTGACCGCCTGCCACAAATTGCCGTTGAGGGCTGAGAGTGCTGAAGAAGATTGTGGCGAGGCAGTGCCCCATCCAATCTCCCCCCTTGAGGGGGAGATGCCCGGCAGGGCAGAGGGGGGTAGCGTCATCCTCCGCGTCGCAATCATCGAATAGCCCTGCCCTCCGCATCGAACCGATGCGTGGCGCCATTGGCCGAGGCATGCACAACGTCATCCACGGCAAAAGCATGCTCACCAAACAGTTTTACCGTCAAAGTCCCGATCTTCTCGCTTTCCAGATAAACGATCGTCTCGGCGCCCAGATGCTCCACATGGACGACCTTCCCCGACCACTGGCCGCTGTCGCGCGACAGCGTCATATGTTCAGGCCGGACGCCGAGCGTCTTGTAGCCACTTTCGCCCAGGCGCTCCGCATCGATGAAATTCATCTGCGGCGAACCGATGAAGCCGGCGACGAAGAGATTGTTGGGGCGATTGTAGAGTTCCATCGGCGAGCCGACCTGCTCGACAAGTCCGGCATTGAGCACGACGATCTTGTCGGCCAGCGTCATCGCCTCGACCTGGTCATGAGTGACATAGATGATCGTCGCCTTCAGCCGCCGGTGCAGCTTGGCGATTTCGAGACGCGTCTGGACGCGTAGCGCGGCATCGAGGTTGGAGAGCGGCTCATCGAACAGGAAGAGCGTCGGCTCGCGCACGATGGCGCGGCCGATGGCGACGCGCTGGCGCTGGCCGCCGGAAAGTTCGGCCGGTCGGCGTTCCAGATAGGGTTCCAGCGACAGCATGGTCGAGGCCTTCTTCACCCGATCGTCGATCACCGATTTCTGCTCGCCGGCCTGTTTCAGGCCGAGCGCCATGTTGTCGCGCACGGTCAGATGCGGGTAGAGCGCATAGGATTGGAAGACCATGGCAATGCCGCGCTTGGCAGGCGGGGTGGCCGACACTTCCTTGCCGTCGATGACGATCTGGCCCGAGGTGATGTCTTCCAGGCCGGCAATGCTGCGCAGAAGCGTGGACTTGCCGCAACCCGACGGGCCGACGAAGATCACGAATTCGCCGTCGTTGACGTCAAGGTCGATGCCTTTCAGCACATGCACCGGGCCGAACGACTTGTTTACCGATTTAAGCGTGAGATTACCCAACGAGGTTCTCCAGGTTTTGGGGTGAAAACCCCTTAGAGGTCTATCATCTTGCCGGTGCGGACGCTTTCGTCTGCCGCCAGGCAAATGCGGAGCGATTGCACCGCGTCGTTCATGTGGCGCTCAAGATCCAGGTCCTCACGGATCGCCTTGAACACGAAGGCCTGCTCGAGATCGCAGAGGTCCTGATGACCCGGCTCGCCGGCCATCTGCAGCATCTGGTCGGGCTCGACGAACTTGCCGTCCGGGCCGGCCTTGGCCTTGTGCAGGCGAATGGTCGAAGTCTTGGTGTGGGTATCGATGTCGTCGGACTTGGCGTTCGGGTCCATGACGATCGAGACGCAGCCGTTCGGCGACATCACGTCCTTGACGAAGAAGGCGGTTTCCGAGATCATCGGACCCCAGCCGGCCTCGTACCAGCCAACCGATCCGTCGTCGAACAGCACCTGCAGGTGGCCGTAATTATACATGTCCGGCTTGATCTCATCGGAGAGGCGCAGGCCCATGCCGCGCACCGAAACCGGCTTGGCATCGGTGATCTGGCACATGACATCGACATAGTGGACGCCGCAATCGACGATCGGCGGCGTGGTCTGCATCAGCGCCTTGTGCGTCTCCCAGGTCTTGCCGACGGATTGCTGGTTGAGGTTTATGCGGAAGACATAGGGGCCGCCGAGGTCGCGGGCCAGCGCGATCAGCTTGATCCACGAAGGATGGTGCCGCAGGATATAGCCGATCACCAGCTTGCGGCCATTGGCCCGGGCGCAGGCGACGACGCGCTCGGCATCGGCGACTGTGGTTGCCAGCGGCTTCTCGACGAAGACATGGCAGCCGGCCTCCATCGCCTTGACCGCAAAGTCGGCATGGCTGTCGGAATAGGTGTTGATCGAGCAGAGTTCCGGCTTCAGCTCGGCCAGCGCCTCGGCGAAAGACGGCAGGATAGCGCGGCCGGAAAGCAGGTCCGGCAGGTCCACCTTCGAGCGGTTGACGAGGCCGACAATGTCGAAGCCGGAATTCTTGGCATAGGCCTGGGCATGGCTCATGCCCATATTGCCAAGGCCGGCGACGAGGACCCGGATGGGGGCTTCACTCATTTCACTGCTCCTGCCGTGATGCCGCGGATCAGTTGCCGCGAGAAGATGAGATAAAGGATGAGGACCGGCGCGATGGCGAGCGACAGCGCTGCCAGAACCGCATTCCAGTTGGTGACATACTGGCCGATGAAGACCTGCGCGCCGAGCGTGATCGTCTTGGTCGCCTCAGCTGGCGCCAGGATCAGCGGGAACCACAGGTCGTTCCAGATCGGGATCATCGAGAAGACGGCGACCGTCGCCATGGCGGGACGCACCAGCGGCAGAACCAGGCGGAAGAAGATTGCATATTCCGACAGCCCGTCGATGCGCCCGGCATTCTTCAGGTCGTCGGAGACCGTCTTCATGAATTCCGACAGAATGAAGATCGCCAGCGGCAGGCCCTGTGCCGTATAGACGAGGATCAGCGCCGTGCGCGTATTGACAAGGCCGGTGGCCACCATGCCCTGCAGGATGCCGATCGTGCCGAGGCGGATCGGGATCATGATGCCGAGCGCCATGTAGAGGCCGAGCAGCGTATTGCCCTTGAAGCGATATTCCGACAGTGCGAAGGCGGCCATGGCGCCGAAGAGCAGAACGAAGAAGATCGAGACGATGGTGATGATCAGCGAGTTCTGCATGTAGTGCAGGAAATCGCCCTGGCCGAGCACGGTCGTATAGCCGATCGGGTCGAAGGTTCCGGGCAGCGGCGGCTGCATCGGATTGCGGAAGATCGCAGCGCGCGACTTGAACGAATTGATGATCGTCATAAACACCGGAAACAGCGCCACGATCGTATAGGCGATCAGCACCGCGTGGGCTGCGATCGAACGGCGGACAGAAGAACGAGCTTTCGACATATCTTCCTCCTCAGAACTGGTAGCGGCGCATGCGACGCTGGACGGCGAACAGATAGAAGCACACGCCGGCAAGGATGATCAGGAACATCACCGTCGCGATCGTCGCGCCCATCGAATGGTTGCCAAGCTGTAGCTGGAAGCCGAAGAAGGTGCGGTAGAGCAGCGTGCCCAGGATGTCGGTCGATCCGTCCGGACCGGCAAGCGCGCCCTGCACGGTGTAGACCAGGTCGAAGGCGTTGAAATTGCCGACGAAGGTCAGGATCGAGATGATGCCGATCGCCGGCAGCACCAGCGGCAGCTTGATCTTCCAGAACTGGCTCCAGCCGGTGATGCCGTCCATTTCGGCCGCTTCCAGCACTTCGTCGGGGATGTTGAGCAAGGCAGCATAGATCAACATCATCGGAATGCCGACATATTGCCAGACCGAGATCAGCGACACTGTGACGAGCGCCGTATTCGGCCTGCCGAGCCAGGGGCCGAACAGCCATTTCAGGTGGACATAGCTCAGGAGATCAGGCGCCACGCCCCAGATCGGCGACAGGATGAGCTTCCAGATGAAACCGACGATGACGAAGGAGAGCAGCGTCGGTAGGAAGATGGCGGTGCGGTAGAAGGTGGTAAAGCGCAGCTTGGGGATGGAGAGGATCGCCGCCAGTATGACGCCGATCGGATTCTGCACCAGCATGTGGATACAGAAGAAGATGGTATTGTTTTTCAATGCATTCCAGAAGCCGATCGACCAATTGGGATCGCCGAACAGCTTTTTGAAATTGTCCAAACCGACGAAGTGCCTGACATTGTCGACCTCGTTATAGAGCGACAGCCAGAGCGTTCCGCCGAGCGGGATGATCATCACCGCGGTGTAGACCAGGAAGGCCGGCAGCATGAAGACAATAATATGCCATCGGAAGGGTCGGCGGATAGCGCCCAGGGGAATTGACGGATCGTCGCTGGTCATGGAGTGGCCTTGTTTGTAGATATCGTCAGTTTTACAAGGGGTTGCTGAAAGCTGCGTCAGATCAGCATGCCGTATGAGCCCCTCACCTGCAAAATCTAAGGGTTAGAAAATGCGCGCACCCTCGCTGGCGTGGCAACGTCCAGTGCGCATTTCCTAACGCCTTGATTTTGCTTCCTCTCCCACAAGGGGAGAGGCAACCCGCGGCGGCGCCTCGCCCATCTCTTCTTCTCCCCTTGTGGGAGAAGAAGCAATTTCATCGGCTTAGCTGTTGCGCCCACAAACGGCACGACACATTCGAGGTTGTGCGCAACAGCTAAACGATAGAAATTGCAGATGAGGGGCCCATGATCGATGCTCCTCTTCGAAGCCGATCATGAGCCTCCATCGAGATTCCGTTCGTATGAATAGCCCCGCCCCTCGTTGGGGCAGGGCCGATGTCACCCTTACTTCGCCGGCTTGTACCAGCTGTCGAGACCCTTCTGCAGCTTGCCAGCAGCATCCTTCGGCGTTTCGGTGCCGTTGATGACGTTGGCCGATGCGGTCCAGGTGTCGTTTTCGAGGTTCGGAGTGCCGCGCGACAGGATCTGGTAGGTCGAGCGGATCGTCGACTTGCACTTGCCGCGCCAGGAGACGAATTCCTGGGCGAGCGGATCGGACATCTTCACGGGGTTCTTGTTGAGGCTGAAGAAGCCCGGCAGCGCGTTGGCGTAGATTTCGGCGAATTCCGGCGAAGCGACCCAGCTGAGGAACTTCTCCGTTTCAGCCTTGTGCGCCGTGTTGGCATTTTCGCCCATGCCGATATCGGTATGGTCGGAAATGTAGCAGGGGTCACCGGCCTTCTCGACCGGCGGCGGGAAGGCACCCATCTTGAAAGTGTCCTTGATCTGCGCATTAAAGCCCGAAATCTCCCACGAGCCAGCCGGATAGATTGCCGCGCGGCCAAGCTCGAACAGATTCTGGCTGTCCGAATAGGTCTGGGCTTCGAAGCCGTCGCCGAGATAGGGCTTCCACTTGGCGAGCTCTTCATAAGGCTTGACCCATTGCTCATCAGTGAGCTTCTGGGTGCCCTTGATCAGCGCCACGCGGCCTTCTTCGCCCTTCCAGTAGTTCGGGCCGATATTCTGGTAGCCCATGGTGGCGGCTTCCCAGAGGTCCTTCGTGCCCATGGCCATCGGGGTATAGGTGCCGTCAGCCTTGATCTTATCAAGCGCGGCATAGAATTCGGCGGTTGTTGTCGGCACGGAAATGCCGAGCTTTGCGAAAGCGTCCTTGTTGTAGATGAAGCCGTGGATAACGGACGCCATCGGCACGCAGAAGCTGGCCGAGCCATCATCGGTCGTCCAGGCGGACTTGGCGACATTGTCGAAGTTTTCCATACCCGGCAGCTTGGTCACGTCGGCCAGTTGCTTCTTCTTGTAGAGTTCGAGCGAAGCGTCAAACGGGCGGCAGGTGATGAGGTCGCCGGCCGACTTCGCATCGAGCTTGGCGTTCAAGGCAGCGTTATATTCAGTCGGCGCGGTCGGCGAGAAGACGACCTTGATGCCCGGATTCTTGGCTTCGAAAGCCGGGATGATCTTGTCTTTCCAGATGGCCAGATCGTCGCCGCGCCAGCTTTCGATGGTCAGCGTCACGTCCTCTGCAGATGCAATGCCGGCATAGCAGACGAGGCTCGTGCCCAAAAGCAGGCTGGTAATGAGATTACGGGTCATTTTGTTCTCCCTCTTGGTGTGACGCCACCATGGCGTCCATCAACTGTCATTTGCCTGGGGCATTTCTGTCCCAGATCCCTGTTTTCACGCGTCGCCGCCCCAACCGGGCCGGCGATAGTCTTTCGCATCACGCCTGTCGTCATCCCGAAACCGGCTCTCGGCCTCGGACGACATGCGCTATCTGCCGATCATGCCGAGCGCGCGCCGGACATTCTGGCCGCTTTCCCGAAGCATGGTTTCAGCCGAATTTCTGTCTCCGGCGCCCGCCGCCAGCAGGATCGCCGCCTTCACGGAGCCRTGGGCTACATCGACAAGCCGCCCGGCTTCGGGAATTTCCACGCCGGATATTTCCGAGACGATACGGGCCGCACGGCTCTTGAGCTTGATATTGTCGGCCCTGAGATTGACCATATGGCCGTCATGCACATGGCCGAGCCGGATCGCCATCAGCGTCGAGAACATGTTGAGCGCGATCTTCTGCGCCGTGCCGGCACCCATGCGGGTGGAACCGGAAACCATTTCCGGCGGCGTTGCGAGCAGGATCGCCACATCGGCGCCGGCGAACAGCTTTGCGCCGGCATTGTTGGCAATCGCGATGACCTTCGCGCCCCTGGCCTTGGCCACCTCGGCGACGGCAAGTGCGTAAGGCGTCGAACCGCTGGCGGAAATCGAAATAACGCAGTCTCCGGCCCCAATCACGCGCTCGGCATCCGCCCGCGCCTGATCGACATTGTCCTCCGGCGATCCCTTGAGATCGAGCAGGTCGGCGACACCGCCGGCAAGCAGGATGACGATCCGGTCATTGGCAATACCATAGGTGCCGGGAAGCTCGAGCGCATCGGCCATGGCCATCAGGCCGGAACTGCCGGCGCCGGCATAGACCAGCTTGCCGCCGGCCGAAATCGTATTGGCTGCAAGGGCCGCCCCTTTAGCAATCGCATCATGGGCAGCGTCGACGGCATGCGCCGCTTCCTGCTGGGCAGAACCCAAAAGCCGAAGGATTTCGGCCGACGACAATGTGTCGAGCCCCTTCGCCTTTTCGTTCGATGCCTCTGTTCCGCGTGATCCCATGTGGAAATCTCCTCTGCCGCAATTTAAAACCAAAAAAATACCAATTGTCCAGAGGAAATTGCTTTTTCATTAATTTTTTGTGATGCCGCCTCCATGTGACGCGCATTAAATCATTGTTTTTACACAAATAAAGTTTTTTATCGAAAAGTTTACGTTTGGCGCTTGGATATTGGTATTTTTTTGGTATCATCAGTTTCAGGAGGCATTTTCATGCAGCAATATCTGATTGGCATTGATGGAGGGGGCACGAGTTGCCGCGCGGCCGTGGCGGATCGCCAGGGCAATATCCTTGGCCGCGGCAAGTCCGGCTATGCCAATATCATGACCGCACCGGACGCCGCGCTCATCAATATCGCCAAGGCGGCCCGCGCCGCTTTCGCCGATGCGGGACTCAGCGAAGATTTCGTGCGCACCGCCGACGCTTTTCTCGGCCTTGCCGGCAACAATGCCGAAAACACCGTCTCCTACATCATTCCACGCCTGCCATTTGCGCATTCGATCATCGAATCGGACGGACTGATCGCGCTGCAGGGTGCGCTCGGCGATGGTGATGGCGCGATTGCGATTCTCGGGACCGGCACGATCTATATCGCCCGCAAAGGCAATCGGGTCTTTTCGATCGGCGGCTGGGGTTTTCATCTCGGCGATCAAGGCAGCGGCGGCAAGCTGGGGCAGAGCGCGCTCGCCGAGAGCCTGCTCTCCTATGACGGCATTATCGAAAAGACGCCGCTTACCACGAGCCTGCTTGAAGAATTCAACAACGATGCGTCGAAAATGGTCGCCTTCTCGCAGAGCGCAAAGCCAGGTGATTTCGGCCGGTTCGCGCCGCGCGTGTTCGAATTCGCCTCGACCGGCGACGAGACCGCCATGCGCATCCTGCGGCAAGCAGCTGCGGACATCGATGCCTCGCTCGACAGGGTGGCAGAGCTGACCAGCGGCGGCAGACTCTGCCTGCTGGGCGGACTGGCCGGGCTTTATCCGTCTTTCCTGGCGGAGCGGCATCGCGAACGGCTTGTCCAACCGGTTGCCGATGCGCTTACCGGCGCGATCGCGCTTGCCCGCGCCGCTTTCTCCGACCGACGCGAGGTGGCCGAATGAGTGACGCGCTTTCCGCCATCCTGTCGCCGGACGAATTGCAGAATGTCGGTTCCGGCCCGCTTTACATCAAGCTCCGTCAGAGCCTGGAAGATGCGATCCGCACCGGCAAGCTCAGCCATGGCCAGGCATTGCCGCCGGAGCGCGACCTCGCCGAATTCGCCAATGTCAGCCGCGTGACCGTACGCAAGGCCGTCGACGATCTGGTCAAGGACGGGTTGCTGATGCGCAAGCACGGCTCGGGCACGTTCGTGATGCAGCCAGTGTCGAAGCTGCAGCAGCCGCTATCGCATCTCACCTCGTTCACTGAGGACATGGCACGGCGCGGCTATACCACCCATTCGGAATGGCTGGTGCGTGGCCTGTTCACCCCCTCGCCAGACGAGATGATGAAGCTCGGCCTCAAGGTCGGCATCATGGTGGCGCGGCTCGACCGCCTGCGCATCGCCAATGAACTGCCGCTGGCCATCGAGCGTGCCAGCCTGCCGGCCGACGTGCTGCCCGACCCGAAGTCGGTCGAAACCTCGCTCTATGCCGAATTGCACCGCACGGGCCATCGGCCGGTGCGCGCCGTGCAGCGGATCTCGGCCACCAATGTCGGCAAGGAGGAAGCCGCGCTGCTTGCCGTGCCGATCGGCTCGGCGGGGCTGGCGATCGAGCGCGTCTCCTATCTCGCCTCGGGGCGCGTGGTGGAAGTCACCCGCTCGCTCTATCGCGGCGACGCCTATGATTTCGTTGCAGAAATGACGCTTGTGGACGCCTGACCACAGCCAACAGAGAGAATCCTCCATGTCGACGCATATGCGCCAGGAAATCGATGAAATACCGGAAGCCGCAGCACGGCTGATCAGCCAGTCGGCCAGCGCGCTGAAGGAGGCCGGCCAGGCACTGAAGGCCAAGGATCCGGCCTTCCTGATCACCATTGCCCGCGGCTCTTCCGACCATGCGGCACATTTTCTCAAATATGCCATCGAGCAGACGGCCGGCCGCGCCGTCGCTTCGATCGGGCCATCGCTTGCCTCGATCTATGGCAGATCGCTGAAGCTGGATACTGCAGCGGCGATCTCGATCTCGCAATCCGGCAAGAGCCCGGACATCGTCGCTCTGGCGCAGTCGGCAATGCAATCCGGCGCACTGACGATTTCGCTCACCAATACCCTGCCCTCGCCGCTCTCCGACGCTTCGGCCCATCCGATCGACATCAAGGCCGGCCCGGAACTGGCGGTCGCGGCAACCAAATCCTTCTTCAATTCCGTGCTTGCCGGTCTCGCGATTCTCGGCGAATGGACTGGCGACACGGCCCTGCAAACCTCGATCGCCGGGCTGCCGGAAAGCCTTCGCAAAGCGACCACGCTCTCCTGGCAGGAATTGATGGACGAACTCGGCGATGCCGAATCGCTCTACATGCTCGGCCGCGGCCCGTCCTTTGCCATTGCCGGCGAGGCAGCGCTGAAATTCAAGGAAACGTCGGAAATGCATGCCGAGGCCTATTCCAGTGCCGAAGTGCTGCACGGGCCGGTGGCCCTGGTCGGCCGGCGCTTTCCGGTCGTGACCTTCGCCGCCCGAGACGCCGCCCTGCCCTCGGTCCGCGAGACAGCCGACGACTTGGCCGCCAAGGGCGCACTCGCCTTCATCACCGCCGATGGCGCATCCTCCGCGCGCCGTCTACCTTTTGTCGAAACCGGCCACCCGCTGACTGATGCGCTGGCACTGATCGTCCCCTTCTATGGCTTCGTTGAAGCCTGGTCGCGCGCCCGCGGCTTCAACCCCGACGCCCCGGCCGCCCTCAAGAAAGTCACGGAAACGCGATGAGCCCGTATCTCGCCCTCACCCATGCGCGGATTTTCGACGGCGATGTCTGGCACGACGATAGTGCCCTGCTGGTCGAGGACGGCCGCATCAAGGCTATTTCGCCGGCTAACGAAATGCCTGCCGGGGTGCGGCAGGTCGACTGCAAGGGCTCGGTCGTGGTTCCCGGCTTCATCGACCTCCAGGTCAATGGCGGCGGAGGTGTCATGCTCAACGACGAGCAAACCGTCGAAGGCATTACCCAGATTTGCTCTTCGCATGCCCAATTCGGCACCACGGCACTGCTGGCGACGCTGATCACCGACACGCGCGAGATCACTGCTGCAGCAATTGCGGCTGGCCGTGAGGCGAAGGCGCGGAATGTGCCGGGCTTTCTCGGCCTGCATCTCGAAGGCCCGCATCTTTCCGTGGCGCGCAAGGGCACGCATCACCCGGGCCTGATTCGACCAATGGAACAGGCTGACCTCGACGGTCTACTGGCGCTCAGAGGCGTGTTCGACGCGATCATGACGACGGTGGCGCCTGAGAACACGACGGAAGACCAGGTGCGGCAGCTTGCGGATGCCGGTTTTGTCGTCAGCCTGGGCCATACCAACGCGTCTTATGAAACCGCCGAGCGCTATGTCGCCGCGGGCGCAAAGACCGCGACGCATCTTTTCAACGCCATGAGCCCGCTGGAAAACCGGACTCCCGGGCTGGTGGGCGCGGCGATCAATCTCGGCGCGCTTTCCTGCGGCCTGATCGCCGATGGTTTCCACGTCCATCCGGCCGCGATGAACATTGCGATCAACGCCAAGCAGGGACCGGGCAAGATTTTTATCGTTACCGATGCGATGTCGACCATCGGCACGGACCTGCCCGGTTTCATGTTGAATGGCCGGCAGATTTTCCGCAAGGACGGCCGGCTGACGCTGGCCGACGGTACGCTGGCGGGTGCCGATATCGACATGCTGTCGTCGGTGCTGTTCGTGCATCGCGAACTCGGGCTGACATTCGAGGAAGCAGTGCGTATGGCAAGCATCAATCCGGCCGAAGCGATGGGCGTCGCGGATCGCAAGGGACGGCTTCAGTCGGGATTCGATGCGGATTTCGTGGTCCTGACAGAGGATTATCGGATGAAGGGCACCTGGATCGGCGGGGAGCGGGTGTTCGAGGCGTAAGCCGCGGCTCGGCGGCGCCGCCGAGGCGTCGGATCGCCGTAAATCGAGCCCCTTCCGCTCGGCCATGTCGATGCTGCCCCTCTATATCAACCCGTGCCGGCAAGAACCTGCCCGAGGGGCAGAAACGCGTGCTTGGGGAGGCCAAGGACGAGTTGCGCAAGGCGTTCGGCAAGGAGAAGCAAGGGTAGCGCCGCGGCGCACCGGTCATTCGCCCTTGTCGGCCAGCCGTTTATGTATCGACATAGAGGGAAATGTTCCGCCTCCTGCGCCAAATACAACGCGCGGTACCATTCCGCACGACAAAACAAGGGTTGAATCGCACCCATCAAGAATTGAAAACGGCAAATCGTTGAGGCGGGAAAGTCGCGCAATACTGCAACGCAAGATGTGTGACGCGAGAGGAATTAGAAACCTCCGCCGTCGAAATATTCTTTTCAGCTTTGTGAAATTCTCCTATCAATTCCATGGGGTTTCACTTCTGGCGGAGAAGTTTGGATCATGGCGGCCTTTTCAGAGCCTGTATGGGTGACACAAGCCCATCGCAGCGACTATCGTGCGCCGATCCAAGACAATGAGAATGTCGATATTGTTGTGATCGGCGCGGGTTTCATGGGCCTGACCTCCGCCCTGCATGCGGCGCGGCGTGGCTTGGACGTGCATGTCGTCGAGGCCGCGCGAATCGGCGAAGGGGCAAGCGGGCTGAATGGCGGACAAGTGATCCCTGGCCTGAAATACGATCCGGAATGGCTGCTCGAACATTTCGGCAGTGCTCGCGGCGAGGCCCTGATTCAATTTGCCGCAGGCACGGCGGATGCGGTGTTCGATCTCATCCGTGACGAGAATCTGGATGTGCCGCACAATCGCAATGGCTGGATTCAGGCGTGCCATACCGAGGCTGCAATGGAAGCTGCCGCGATTCGCCACCGGCAATGGGCTGCGCGCGGCGCCGATGTCGAAATGCTCGACGCCAACCGCATAGAGAAACTCATCGGCACGGCAAATTATCACGGCGGCTTTCTCGACCGGCGCGCGGGCGGCATCAATCCTCTCGCATTCGTCTTCGAATTGGCGCGGATCGCCACCGAGGCCGGGGCAAAAATTTCGGAGAACACCCAGTGTATCCGGGTGGAAAAGGCGACAGGCGGCTGGATCGTCTCGCTGGCCAACGGCAAATCGATTCGTGCCCGCAAGGTGATCCTGGCGACCAATGCCTATTCGAGCGGCCTCATTCCCGGCCTGGCGCAGAGTCTCGTGGCACTGCATTCGTTTCAAATCGCCACCGAACCGCTGCCGGAGCGCACCAGCCGCGACATCCTGCCGGAGCGGCAGGCCGTCTCCGATTCCCGGCGCATTCTGGTTTATTATCGCCGCACTGCCGACGACCGGCTGATCCTGGGCGGCCGCGGTCCGATGGGCACGCCAAGCCATACGGACGACTGGGGGCATCTCGAACGCGCCATGATCCGGCTCTTCCCGCTTCTGTCCGACATCCGGATCGACAAGCGCTGGTATGGCCGCGTCGCCATGACGCCGGATCATTTGCCGCATTTCCACCAGCCGGAAAAGGGCCTCGTCACGCTTGTCGGCTGCCAGGGCCGCGGCATCGGCCTGATGACCTCGGCGGCAAGGCATGTCGTCGACTATCTCGAAAGCAGCGATCCAGACGCGCTGCCCTTTCCGATCACGGCGATCAAACCGATCCCATTCCACATGTTCCGCCGTATCGGCGTCGGCGCGCTGATCGCATGGTATCGAACGCTGGATGCGATCGAGCAGTGACTGAGACCCCATGAAATTTTCTTGACAGTCCTCGGAAAATGAAAATTATAGGCTGAATTTCATTTTTTAGAAACCGGTCCCATGACGGAGATCGCCCAGACCCAGCCGAATGTGAGAAGCGGTTCAGCAGCCGCCTTCCGGATCGGCATGATGCTGCCTGGCGGACTGGTGACGTTCGTCCTCGTTCTCTTCGCACTGGCCTTGGTCGTCTTCCTCGGCTTTCGCAGCAATGACGGTTCGCTGACCGGCGCTGGCTTTTCACTGGAGAATTTCGTCTCGATCGTCACCGATCCGCTTTATGCGATGGTGGCGGTGCGCTCCGTGACGATCGCCGGCCTGGTCACGCTCGCCACAGTGGTGACCGCCTATCCGGTGGCTTATTATCTGGCCTTCCATGCCGGCCGGCATCGCAGCCTTATCCTTTTCCTCGTTACCCTGCCCTTCTGGACAAGCTATCTCCTGCGCGTCTTTGCCTGGAAGATCGTGCTTGCCTATAACGGCGTGCTGAATTCTTTCCTTCTGGGGACGGGTATTTTGCGCGAGCCTTCGCTCGCCTTCCTCAACACACCCGCCGCAGTGGTGGTGACGCTGGCGCATGCCTATGCGCCTTTTGCCATCCTGCCGATCTATGTGGCGCTCGAGACCATGCCGCGATCGCTGGCCGAGGCGGCGGCGGACCTCGGCGCGCGCCCTTTCGCGACATTCCGCAAGGTGATCCTGCCCTATTCGACGCCAGGCGTGCTGGCCGGAGCGCTGGTGGTCTTCGTGCCGACGGTGGGCGACTATGTGACGCCGGCTTTGGTCGGCGGCCCGGCGAGCACGATGATCGGCTCTCTGATCCAGGCACAATTCGGCAAGGCCAATGACTGGCCGTTCGGCGCAGCGCTTGCCGTGTCGGTCATGCTGCTGATCCTGGTGCTGATCCTGGTCGTCCGCTTCTTCGACAGAAAATTCGGGAGTCGCACATGAGAACCATGGCACCCCTGGCAGGACGAAACTGGCTGAGCCTCTATGTGCTCGCCTATCTCGTCTTTCTTTATCTGCCGGTCTCCCTGATCCCGCTTTTCTCCTTCAACAATTCCATTCAGGCAGCGTTCCCGCTGCAGGGTTTTACGCTCGAATGGTACCGATCGCTGGCCGACAATGAGGCGCTGCGCGACGCGCTGATCACCAGTCTCGAAGTGGGCCTTTCGGCGGCCTCGATCGCCACGCTTTGCGGGATCACCATCGCCTATATGGATGTTTTCGGTCAGTCGCGGGTGGCGCTGGCCATCTCCGGGATCGCGCGGCTGCCGATCCTCATCCCTGGCGTGATCATCGGTATCGCGCTGCTCATTCTCGTCAATCTCGCCGGTCTCGGCCCATCGCGGACAGCGATCATCGCTGGCCATGTGCTGGCGGGGTTACCGACGACGGTGGTGATCATGCGCGGCCGCTTTGCCGGCATTCCGCGCAGTATTCCGGAAGCAGCGGAGGATCTTGGCGCGCATGAGCTCCATGTCTTCTGGAAGATCATGCTGCCGCTCAGCCTGCCGGCCGTCGGCTCGGCCTTCATGCTGGCCTTCCTCACCAGCTTCGACGAATTCATCATCGCCTTTTTCCTGGCTGGCACCGAGCAGACGCTGCCGCTCTATATCTGGAGCCAGCTACGCTTCCCGAAGTCACTGCCGATCGTCATGGCGCTCGGCAGTTCCATCCTCGCCGTCAGCATCATTATCGCGGGTACCGCAGAACTGTTGCGTCACCGTGGGCTTACCAATCAAAAACGATAAACCACCGAGAGGAGAATGAACATGAAACGTAAATTCCTGGCCAAGACGGGGCTGGCACTTATCGCCGCCGCACTGGTTTCATTCGGCGGGCAGGCGCTCGCCGACGGCAAGCTCAAATATTTCACCTGGTCGGGCTACGAACTGCCTGATTTCTCCAAGAGCTTCCTCACGGCACACCCCGACGCCGTCGAATATTCGATGTTCGGCGATGACGACGATGCTTTCACGAAAGTGAAGGCCGGTTTCCGGCCGGATCTCGCCCATCCCTGCTATGACAAGGTGGCGCGCTGGAACAAGGAAGGCCTGCTGCAACCGATCGACACCAAGCGCATCAAGAACTGGAACAACATTTTCCCGACCTTCCGCAATCTGCCGGACATCCAGGCCGGCGACGGCAAGGTCTGGATGGTGCCATGGGACTGGGGCAATACCTCGATCCTCTATCGCACCGACCTGGTGAAGAATCCCGAGCAAAGCTGGAACCTGCTCTGGGACAAGCAATATGCCGGCCGCATGGCGACGATCGACGCCGTGCATGACACGCCGATCGTTGCGGCGCTGCTGGCGCATGTCAATCCGTTCGACATGAGCCCGGCCGATCTCGACAAGGTCGCCGACAAACTCAGGGAACAGCGGCCGCTGCTCAGCGCTTACACGACCGACATGACCTCGGTCGAACAATCGCTGGCCTCGGGCGAACTGGTGGCGGCGATGACCTGGAACGCGTCCGCGGTTGCACTTAAGAAAAAGGGCGTGCCGGTCGAATTCATGAAGCCGAAGGAAGGCATGCTGACCTGGACCTGCGGCTATGTGCTGCTCAAGGATTCCAAGAATGTCGATCTGGCCTATGATTTCATCAACAGCCGGCTGGAAGCCGATTCGGGCAAATACCTGATCGAGAACTATGGCTATGGCGCTTCGACCAAGACCGCCTTCGACCAAGTGCCGAAAGCCGATCTCGACAATCTGCAGCTTCCCGCCGATCCGGACGTGATGCTGAAGTCGACGATCTTTACCGGCCCGATGAAGCAGAACGACGACATCGCCAAGATGTTCGAAAAGGTGAAGGCCGGCGGTTGATCGCAGGCTTTCGGCTTCGAAGCCGCGGAGGTATAGCTATTGCGCGGCTTCGAAGATGATCGGGAAATAGACGGATGGGTGAGCAATTGGACGAATTGGTCGAGAAGTCGGGACGCGACGGCAACGAGGCTGACGTGCTGGTCGGCCGGCGGGTGCGGGCATTGCGGCTGGAGCGCAATCTGTCGCTCAACGAACTTGCCGGCAAAGCAGGCATTTCGATCGGGGCGCTCAGCCAGATCGAACGCGGGCTGTCGTCGCTACGTGTGAAGGTTATCTGGCCGCTGGCTGCCGCCCTCGGCGTCGAGCCGGGAACGCTGATCGGCGATGGCAACGAGGCATCATCCGATCTCTATTGCGTCCGTGCCCATCTGCGTCGGCCGCTGCCGATGCATATCGAGGGCATTGCCAAAGCGTTGTTGTCGCCGCCGGGTGCTGCGCTGACCGGCATGCTCGTTACCGTCGAACCGGGCGGTAATACCGAGGGAGCCTATGCGCATGCCGGCCACGAATTTGGCTACGTGTTAACCGGCGAGGTCGAACTCACCATTGACGGTACGGCCTATACTTTGCGCCAGGGCGATAGTTTCGCCTTCAAGAGCACGCTTCTGCACAGTTTCAACAACAATGGCCGGGTGCGCGCCGAAATCCTCTGGATCAACACGACCAAGCCCTCCGAGGTGCGCGACAATGCCTGATCCATTGCTGACGCTGTCGGCCGTCCGCAAGGAATTTCCCGGCGGCGTCATCGGCCTCGATTCCATCGACCTCGACATCCAGCCGGGCGAGTTCCTGAGCCTGCTCGGCCCGTCGGGATGCGGCAAGACCACGACGCTCCGCGTCATTGCCGGCTTCGAGAGCCCGACGACAGGGGCGCTGAAGCTCGATGGCCACGATATCACGCCGCTTCGACCCTATGACCGGCCGGTCAACACCGTCTTCCAGGACTATGCGCTGTTCCCGCACATGAATGTGTCGGAGAATATCGAATTCGGCCTGGCGCTGCGGAAAATGCCGACGGCCGAGCGTCGCAAACGTGTCGCCTCCGCGCTCGACATGGTGGGACTAGCCGACAAGGTGAAGGCGCGTGTGCTCGAACTCT
This sequence comes from Rhizobium sp. P2_G2, assembly GCF_056403555.1. NCBI lineage: Bacteria > Pseudomonadati > Pseudomonadota > Alphaproteobacteria > Hyphomicrobiales > Rhizobiaceae > Rhizobium > Rhizobium sp. P2_G2. Next base: position 22,219 of record NZ_JBFUFF010000013.1, on the reverse strand, counting down.
CCGGCGGCCAGCGGCAGCGCGTGGCGCTGGCGCGCGCCATCGTCTGCGAACCGCGCGTGCTACTGCTGGACGAACCGCTTTCGGCGCTCGATGCGCACTTGCGTGAACAGATGCAGGTGGAATTGAAGCGACTGCAATCGAGCCTTGGCACCACCTTCGTCATGGTCACGCATGATCAGACCGAAGCGATGTCGATCTCCGACCGCATCGTGGTGATGAACAAGGGCCGGATCGAGCAGACCGCCTCGCCGGCCGAACTCTACGATCGGCCGAAGACGCGTTTTGTCGCCGGCTTTATCGGCACGATGAATATCCTCTCGGCGCGCTTCATCGGCCTATCGGATGGACAACTGCGTTTCGATGCCGATGGGCTGCGGATCGACATTCCGGCGGAGGATGGCGTGGCGCCTCTGACGGGCCAGACTGCCATGGTCGGCGTGCGGCCGGAAGACCTGATCGCTTCCGGGGCTGGACCGACGACGATACCGGCCCGCGTCACAAGCGTCGTCTTTCACGGCAAGACGTTGCGCGTTCACTCCGATATCGGCGCAGGGACGGGAATCGTCATCGATATGCCGCGCCAGGGCGAGAATGCCGCCTGCCGTCCGGGCACCATCCTCAACATCGGCCTCAGACCGGGCGCCTCTTGCCCGCTGCTGCCGGCCTGACTAAGCAGGTTCCGGAAAAGTGTTCCACGGTTTTCCGACAAGAACCTGCGGCAAAACATAAGGGTTCTAACCAGACTTTCGTTGGCTTGCCGACGAAAGTCTGGTTAGAACAAAGACCAACAGGGCTATAACAAACGGGAGCAATTGCATGAGCAATCATCTGAAATTCTATATCGACGGCGCCTGGGTCGACCCGGCCGTGCCCGCGACGCTCGACGTCATCAATCCGGCAACCGAGGAAGCCTATACGAAGATCGCCGTCGGCACGAAGGCCGATGTCGACAAGGCCGTCGCCGCCGCCAAGCGCGCTTTCGCCACCTTCTCCAAGACCTCGCATGCCGAGCGCCTGGCGCTGCTCAAGCGCATCCTCGAAGTCTATAACGACCGCTTTGAGGATATTGCCCAGGCGGTTTCCGACGAGATGGGCGCACCGATCGGCTTTGCCCGCGATGCCCAGGCCTGGGCTGGCCGTGCGCATATGGAAGCGACGATCGCCGCCTTCGAAAACTATAAATTCAGCGAGCAGCGCGGCTCGACCATGGTGGTCAAGGAGCCGATCGGCGTCTGCGCGCTGATCACGCCGTGGAACTGGCCGCTCAACCAGATCGTCTGCAAGGTGGCGCCTGCGATCGCCGCCGGCTGCACCGTGGTGCTCAAGCCTTCGGAAATCGCCCCGATCAGCGGCATCGTCTTCGCCGAGGTCATGGAAACGGCAGGCGCGCCGAAGGGTGTCTTCAACCTGGTCAATGGCAACGGCCCCGATGTCGGCCAAGTCATGGCTGGTCATCCGGATGTCGACATGGTTTCCTTCACCGGCTCGACCCGCGCCGGTATCATCGTCGCCAAGACCGCGGCCGACACGGTCAAGCGCGTGGCGCAGGAGCTCGGCGGCAAGTCGGCCAACATCATCCTCGAAGATGCCGATCTGGAGAGCGCCGTCACCAAGGGTGTCGAAGGCTGCTTCGGCAATACCGGACAGTCCTGCGACGCGCCCACCCGCATGCTGGTGCCGCGCACCCGCCATGACGAGGCGCTGAAGATCGCCAAGGTGGCAGCGGAAAAGTTCAGGACCGGCGACCCGAAGGCCGAAGGCACCGATCTCGGCCCGGTCGTCAGCCAGATGCAGTATGACAAGATCCAGCGCCTGATCCAGGCCGGCATCGACGAAGGTGCGACCGTGGTGGCCGGCGGCGTCGGCCGTCCGGACGGCCTCAACCGCGGCTACTACATCCGACCGACCGTGTTCGGCCATGTGACGCCGCAGATGACCGTCGCCCGCGAAGAGATTTTCGGGCCGGTGCTTTCGGTCCTGTCCTACGAAGACGATGCCGACGCGATCAAGATCGCCAACGACACAGTCTATGGCCTCGCCGCCTATATCCAGTCGGAAAACATCCAGCACGCCCGCGCCGTCGCCGCCGAAATGCGCGCCGGCACGGTCAACATCAACTATCCCGATTGGGACGTGTTCTCTTCCTTCGGCGGCTACAAGCAGTCGGGCAACGGCCGCGAATATGCCGACTTCGGTATCCACGACTTCCTGGAGATCAAGAGCATCGTCGGCTACGGCGAATAAATGAGAGCAAGGCGGGGCGGCGGCCCGACGGTCGCCGCCCTTGCTCCCGATTTCTCCTCGTCCGACGACCAGGAGCGGCAAATCAAATCGCATGTGAGCTCGAACTTTAAGTGCTGGACTTTACCACGCTTCTCACGTTTATCGCCGCATTGTTCCTCCTGGAGATAAGCCCAGGCCCCGATATGATGTTGGTCCTGGCACGCGGTGTTGGGCAAGGCCGCAAAATCGCCTTGCTGACTGTTGTCGGCATGGTGTTCATGGCCGGTGTCATCCAGGTCGGCCTTCTCGTCCTCGGACTTGCATCGCTGATGCAAGCCTATCCCGCCAGCCTGCTGGTTCTAAAATGGGCAGGCGCGCTCTATCTGCTTTATCTCGGGGCTCGCATGCTGTGGGCGAGCCGCAAGCCGCCGGAGGAGCGAACAGTCTTTCCCGGCGTGTCGTCGGATTGGGCTGCCGTTCGGGAAGGCTGCCTCAACAGTCTCACCAATCCCAAATCGCTTCTCTTCATGTTCGCCTTCCTGCCGCAGTTCATTTCTCCGCATGCCGGTCCCGTCTGGARCCAGTTGATCATCCTTGGGACCATCCAGAAGCTTGCGGGCATCCTCTCGCTCGGGTCGGTCGCGCTGGCATCGGGGACTGTGGGGCAATGGCTCCGCCGCTGGCCTCGCCTGCTGGTATGGCAAGAGCGCTTTACCGGATGTGTCATGGTGGCATTGGGGCTGAGAATTGTCATGACCGGCAATGCGTCACGTCATTGAGATGACGCCCGGGTCCCGATCAGACAAGTAAGGGCTTCTCTCGGCGAAGATCACTTCAGCCGCCACTTCTCCTCGCGCACGAACGGCTCGATCCGCTCGAACGGCATCGGCCGCGCCAGGGCATAGCCTTGCAATGCGTCGCATCCGAGTCTCTGCAGGATGCGGATATGCTCTGGGGTCTCGACACCCTCGGCCACGACCCGGATGTTCAGCGACTTGCCGATCTCGATGATCGAGCCGACGAGCCTGGTCTTTTCCTTGGCCTCGATGATCGGCATGACCAGTTCGCGATCGATCTTCAGCGTGCCTGGCCCGATCTTCAGCAGGCTGATGATCGAGGCGTGGCCGCTGCCGAAATCGTCGATCTCGATACCGATGCCCATGCGGCGCATGGTTTTGAGATTGTCGGCGACGGTGTCGTCGCAATCATCAAGGAAAATCGATTCCAGGAGTTCGAAGGACACCGTGCCCGGCATGATCGGCAGCTTGGCAAGCTTGTCGCCGAGATCGGGATCGTAAAGCCGGCGCGTCGAGACATTAACGGAGACTTTCGGAATTTCGATGCCGAGTCCCTGCCAGGCGAGGAAGTCTACATGCGCCTTCTCGAAGATCATCGCGTCGATCGCCGCCACCACGTCCAAATCCTCGGCAATGGTGAGGAAGGTGTCGGGGGCCAGCAGGCCCTTTGTCGGATGCTGCCAGCGCGCCAATGTCTCGACGCCGGCGACGGAAAGATCGCGCGCGCAGAATTGCAGTTGGTAATACGGTACGAATTCACTGCGTTCCAGCGCCGCGAGGATTTCGTCCGATACCCGCTTGTTGTTGATCACCTGATGCTGGATGTCGATCGAGAAGAATTCGTGGCGGTTGCGGCCGCGGCTCTTGGCGCGATAGAGGGCAATATCGGCATTGAGCAGCAATTGCTTGGCGTCGATCTCGGCATGCGGATCGCAGGCAATGCCTATGCTGGCGCCGATGCGGCAGGCCATGCCGCCGTAATGCACCGGCTGGCGCATCTGCTCGATGATGCGATCGGCAAGAACGGCCAGCCTGGCACCGTCGCCCCCGAAATCCGTGAGGATGACGAATTCGTCGCCGCCGATACGGGCGACGAACTCGCCGTCGCCAGTATTCTCACGCAGCACCCGGGCGGCATGCAGCAGCATGAAGTCGCCGGCCTGATGTCCCAACGTATCATTGATCTGCTTGAAGCGGTCGAGATCGATATGCAGCACGGCGAGCCCGGAATGCGCGCCAGAACCAAGCTTGGCGAGCCTCTCGTCGAGATAACGGCGATTGGGCAGGTCGGTGAGGAAATCGTGCAGCGCATTGTGCTCGATTTTGGCGCGCGTCGCTTCGAGCTCGCGGTTGCGCGCCTCGGCGAGCAATTTCGCCCGCTCCAGCTCTTCGCGGATGGTGACGTCGGCGGTCACGTCCCAGTTGGCGCCGATATATTTCTGATGGCCGCTTTCATCCTCGAAGGGAGCGGCCCTTGCCTTTATATGGCGGATGCTGCCATCCTTGCGGATGATGCGGAACTGGTTGCTGAACGCGGCATTGGCTTCGAAATGGCCGTCGATCTGTTGCTGAGCCGGCCGGCGGTCATCGGGATGGATGATGTGTACCCAGTCCCCACCGCCTTGCAGATGCGGTTCGCCAACCATGTCCATCATCGCCAGCAATCGGTCGTCGAGCAGCACGGTGTCTGCGGCGACATCGGCCTCGAACACGCCGATCTGGGTTACTTCCAGGGCCAGTTCGAGCCGCCGCTGCATATGCGCAAGCATTGCCTCTGTTGCCTTACGGTCGGTGATATCGAGATCGGTGCCGGCGATGCGGCACGGCTTGCCATCGGCATCCCATTCGACGCAGGAGCCACGGCATTCGATCCAGACCCACGTGCCGTCCTTGCGCTTCTCGCGATATTCGAACACGGCCGAGGCGACTTCGCCCTCGTTCTGGCGGCGGATCCATTCGAGCACGTGGGCACGGTCGTCGGGATGGACGGAGAGAATCCAGTCGTCGGTGTCGGCCTGGACTTCCTCGTCCGGTTGCATGCCGCGGATCAGCTTCCACGTATCCGAATAATACATGGTGCCATTCCTGAAATCGTGATCCCAGACGCCGAGCGTCGAGGAAACCAGCGCGCTGTTCCAGCGCTCCTCCCATCTCCGCCGCTCCATCGCCTCGCGCTTGCGCTGATCGACGTCCACAAGCCAGAGGATAATTGCCGAAGCGGGCTCGGTTGCGCCGGGCGAAATGCTGGCGAGCGTCCAGCGTTCGGCGCCTTGCCGGTCGATGATCCTGATTTCGATATTCGAAATATTGCGCTGCGAGAGCCGATGCCGGGTGATGTGGAACCTCAGGCTCTCCCTGTCCTCGGCATGGATGTGCGAGAACAGATCGTCGCCGGGCTTGGCCGACATCAGGTTGGAGAAGGCATCATTGGCGGCGACGATGCGGAAATCTTCCGACAACAGGACCGCCCCCATAGGCGCGTGCTGGATCGAGCCGACGAGAGGATGATCGGCACCGGGCGCGACAACTGCGATGTCATTGTTTTTCTTGCCCGGCGACGCCAAATCTCTACTCTCATACATGTTCGCAAAGTGTATAAAACGATCGGCTTAAATTCCGATTAACCTGCGCATACGGCAGCCATTCGTCCGGACGTTTCCTCGACATCCAGGCGGCCATGGCCTCCCGTTCAAATTTCGCGATTGGCCGCAGTTGAAAATCACTGGTATATGCCATAAATAAAAAGTCATATTAATTCTTGATCGAGGACGTCTCACGTCTTAATCGGTTTCCCCAGCGGCAAAATTCGGATATCTCACATCCGGCCGTCCGGCCGGCCTTCCAAAACATCATCACGGGACAGGAAACATGGCACTTCACCAGAATCTCATCGCGGGCGAATGGACGGGCGGCGACGCCGTTCCCAACATCAACCCATCGGACACCAATGAGGTCGTGGGCGAATATGCGCGCGGCACCGCCGAGGACATGAAGAATGCCATTGCAGCGGCGAAGGCAGCTTTCCCGGCCTGGTCGCGCTCAGGCATTCTCGAACGCCATGCGATCCTGAAGAAAACCTCCGACGAGATTCTGGCGCGCAAGGACGAGCTCGGCGCACTTCTGTCGCGCGAGGAAGGCAAGACCCTGCCGGAAGGCACTGGCGAGGTCATCCGCGCTGCCCAGATCTTCGATTTCTTTGCGGGCGAAACCCTTCGTCTGGCCGGTGAAATCATTCCGTCGGCGCGTCCGGGTATCGGCGTCGAGATCACCCGCGACCCGCTTGGCGTCATCGGCATCATCACGCCTTGGAATTTCCCGATCGCCATTCCCGCCTGGAAAATCGCGCCGGCGCTGGCCTTCGGCAACACCGTGGTGTTCAAGCCGGCCGAACTCGTGCCGGGCTCGGCCTGGGCGATCGTCGACATCCTCAATCGCGCCGGCCTGCCGAAGGGCGTGCTCAACCTGGTCATGGGCAAGGGCTCGGTCGTCGGCCAGGTCATGCTCGACAGCCCCGACCTTTCCGGCATGACCTTCACCGGCTCGACGACCACAGGCAAGCGCGTGGCGCTCGCTTCGATCGAGCATAACCGCAAGTTCCAGCTCGAAATGGGCGGCAAGAACCCGTTCGTCGTGCTCGACGATGCCGATCTCACCGTCGCCGTCGAAGCCGCCGTCAATTCGGGCTTCTTTGCCACCGGCCAGCGCTGCACCGCCTCGTCGCGCGTGATCGTCACCGAAGGCATCCATGACCGTTTCGTCAAGGCGGTCGAGGAGCGCATGAGCGGCCTCAAGATCGACAACGCGCTGAAGCAGGGTACGAATATCGGCCCGGTGGTCGATCCGAGCCAGTTGAAGCAGGACGAGGACTATATCGCCATCGGCCAGCAGGAAGGCGCCAAGCTCGTCGGCGGCGGACGTGTCGAGCGTGAAACCCCCGGTTATTACCTGGCCCCGGCCATGTTCACCGAAGCCACCAACCAGATGCGCATCAGCCGCGAAGAGATTTTCGGGCCGGTCATCTCCGTCATCCGCGTCAAGGATTACGAGGAAGCGCTGGCGACTGCGAATGACACGCCGTTCGGCCTGTCGTCCGGCATTGCCACGACCAGCCTGAAGCATGCGACCCACTTCAAGCGCAATGCAGAAGCCGGCATGGTCATGGTCAACTTGCCGACTGCCGGCGTCGACTTTCACGTGCCGTTCGGCGGCCGCAAGGGTTCGTCCTTCGGTCCGCGCGAACAGGGCAAATATGCCAACGAGTTCTTCACCACGGTGAAGACGGCTTATACGCAGCCCTGATCTGACACCTCCGATATTTGCGAGGCGGGCCGAAGAAGTTCGGCCCGCCTTTCTTTTTGCGCACAGTGACGGCTTGACCGCCGTCGCGGAATGGGGCGAATCGGCAGAGACAGATTTCCGGGAGGCAGATCATGATTCGCCATATCGTCCTTTTGCGCTTCAAATCCAGCGTGACCGCCGAAACGAAGGCGGCGCATTATGCCGAACTGGAGGCATTGAAGGGTCATCTCGGCGGCATTCTCGGTTCGCATTTCGGGCCGAACGTCTCGCCGGAAGAGCCTGTCATCCATGGCTTCAAGGACGGTTTCTGGTTTGATTTCGCCGACGAGGCGGCGCGTGACGCCTATCTCGTCGATCCGGCCCACCAGGCGGCCGGCGGAAAGCTCGTCGCCAATGCCGAAGGTGGCGTCGACGGCCTCATCGTCTTCGATATGAAGGTCTAAACGATGCTGGACGCCAAACCATTCCTCACCACGCTGTTCAACAAGGCGGTCGAGGCCGCCGATCCCGAACGCGCCATCCTGCCCTTCCTGCCCGAGAAGCCGAAAGGCCGTACCATTGTCATCGGCGCCGGCAAAGGCGCGGCGCAGCTTGCGGCGGCCTTGGAAAAGCACTGGGACGGACCGCTCGAAGGTCTTGTCGTCACCCGCTATGGCTATGGCGCCAGGACCGAGCGGATCGAGGTGTTCGAATCCGCCCATCCGGTGCCGGACGAGAACGGCATTATCGGCGCCCGCCGCCTGTTCGAGACGGTCAAAGGGCTGACGGCCGACGACCTGGTGATTGCTCTTATCTCCGGCGGCGGTTCGGCGCTGCTGCCGTCGCCGCCGGAAGGCCTCTCGCTCGCCGACGAAATCGCGCTCAACAGGACTTTGCTCGCCTCGGGAGCCCCGATCTCGGCGATGAATACCATCCGCAAGCATGTCTCTGGTATCAAGGGCGGGCGTCTTGCCAAGGAGGCTTATCCGGCCCGCGTCGTCAGCCTGATCGTCTCCGACATTCCCGGCGACAATCCGGCCTATGTCGCCTCCGGCCCGACCGTGCCGGACCTGTCGACGCCGGAAGATGCGTTGGCTGGGATCAAGCGCTACCGCATCGAGCTTCCCGAACCCATCCTCCGGCACATTTCCTCCGGCCGGGCCGGCGCGCCATTGCCGTCCGATCCAGCCTTTGCCCGCAACAGCCATTATGTCGTCGCCTCCGCATCGGTGTCGTTGGAAGCTGCGGCGGCTGAAGCGGAGAAGGCCGGCATCCAGGCGGCGATCCTGTCCGATGCCATCGAGGGCGAGGCGCGCGAGGCAGGCCGAATCCATGCTGCGATCGCCCGCGAAGTGCTCTATCGCAATCGACCGTTCCAAAAACCCATAGTGCTGCTTTCCGGCGGCGAGACGACCGTGACCCTGCGCGGTAAGGGCAAGGGCGGACGCAATTCCGAATTCCTGCTCGCTTTTGCGCTGGATATTGCTGGTCATGCGGGTATCCAGGCCATGGCGGCGGACACCGACGGTATCGACGGCAGCGAGGACAATGCCGGCGCATTCGCCGACGGTACCACCGTCGCCAGGCTGGTGGCGGCGGGGATGCAGCCGTCGGAGCTGCTTAACAACAACGATGCCTGGACGGCGTTCAATGCCGTGGGCGATCTGTTTGCTCCTGGGCCGACGGGGACGAATGTCAATGATTTCAGGGCGATCTTGATCCGGTAGCATCACTCAAAACAGCTACGCTGCCCAAAACGCGAGGCCAGTCACGCATTTTTGCRGACGCGCTATGCTTGAGCGTCAGTTCTTTTTTCCGAAATTTTCCTGTTAGTCTCCGTTAACGGACGGAGTTGTGCGTTTTACCGTCAGCATGCGCACGGGATAACGAAAATGGCCAATCAGAAGACCCCGAGAACTGTCGAAGACGACTTCGCCGACCAGCCGAAGTCGATGGGTATTGTCGTCGATCGCCTGTTCGGTCCCGGTCGATCGCAGCTCGAAGAAGCGCGCGCGACGGTGTTGAGCGGCCGGCCGGTGATTGTTACCGGCATGGGCGGGTCCTATCATGTGGCGCTGCCGCTAACCTATCATCTGTCCGCCCACGGCATTTCCGCCAACCTGATCGAAACCGGCGAACTCGTTCGCCACCGGCTGATGATGTGCCGCAATGCCGTGATCGTCGTGGTCTCRCAATCCGGCGAGACGATCGAGACCGTGCAATTGCTCGACGCCGTCATCGGCCTGAACGCCGTCACCATCGGCGTCACCAATGAAGAGCCCGGTTCGCTGGCGCAGCGCGCCCACCACCCGCTGATCGTCGGCAGCCCGCGCGACACGATGGTGGCGATGCAGACCTATCTCGGCACGCTCGCCGTGTTGATGGCGCTTTCCAAGCGGCCGGGGATCAGCGAACGCAGTGATTTCGAGCCGGTCATTCCAACCATGGAAGCACTGGTCAATGATCATATGCAGGATGAGGACGATTTTCCCGGCACGACCGGCCCGGTCTATTTCTATGGCCGCGGCCCTTCCATTGCCTCCGCTCGCTTTGCCGGCCTGCTGTTCCACGAAATGGCCCGCATGCCATCGATCCCGATGAGCGGCGGCAATTTCCGCCACGGTCCTCTCGAAGTGATGGATCAGGATTTCCGCGCCATCGGCTTCGCCCCGAAGGATCGGGATGAGGAGCTCAATCTGGCGCTGGCCGCCGATATCCGTCGCGCCGGCGGCCAGGTCAGGCTGATCGGCCCTGGCCGCGACTGGTCCTACAAGCCACTGTCGCCGCTCTTGTCGCCTTTGGTCGAGATCATCCCGGCCCAGCGTGCCGCGATCCGCACGGCGCGCGCCCGCGGCATTACGCCGGGCGAATTCCGCTATGGTTCGAAGGTGACCCGCACCGAGACGGGACTGGCGGGCCTGACCCCAGCCGAATAGACAGGCGGCCAAGATCCACCGCACGAAGGCACGTCAAACGTAATAAAGCCTTACATTTTTTCGGCTGGGACTTCCGTCCGGCCGGCTCCGGGATTATGCATTGAACGGCCGTTCAGCCAATCTGCTGATTTGCGGCCTTCCGGAGTCCTGCATGACCAAGACCGTGCTGTCAGGCGTAATGCTGACGATCGCTTCCTATTTCCTGTTCTCGCTGCAGGATGCCTCGGTGAAATGGCTGGTCACCGATCTGCCGGTCTTCCAGATCCTGTTCGTCCGCAGCGTGGTGATCTTCTGCTGCTGTTTCGCCATCGGCCGCAAGCCGCTGTTCATGCGCGCGGTCGCCTCGCCGGTCATCGGGCCGCTCTTCATCCGCAATCTGCTGCTGCTCTCCGCCTGGCTGACTTATTACAATGCCGCTCGCTATCTCGGCCTGGCACAGCTGACCACTGTCTATTATGCCTCGCCGATCCTGATCACTTTGCTCGCGGTGCCGATCCTCAAAGAGGAGGTCCCATCGATCCGCTGGCTGGCGGTGATCTTTGGCTTCATCGGCGTCATGGTCGCCGTCGATCCGATCAGCCACGGCTTCACGCTTTCGCTGCCGGTCGGCATGGCTTTGTTCGCCGCGGTTCTTTGGGCCTGCGCCAGCGTGCTGTTGCGCAAGACGGCGATGCACGAAAAGACCATGGTGCAGATGATGATATCGAGCGGCTTCTTCGTCATCATGACCGGCGTCGCCTCGCTGTTCTTCTGGGTGCACATCTCGTTCAAGGAACTGTTGCTCATGTCCTCCACCGGCCTGTTTGCCGGGCTGGGCCAGTTCGCCATGTTCGAAGGCATGCGCCGTGCACCGGTCTCGATCCTCGCGCCGTTCGAATATACGTCACTGGTCTGGGCCTTCATCCTCGGCTTCGTCATCTGGGGTGATGTGCCGGCGCACAATGTCTTCTACGGCGCCGGGCTGATCTTCTTCGCCGGCTGCATCATCCTGTTCGGCGAGCGGCTGCTCAAAAATCTTAATCCGCCGAACGCGACCCCTTGATGTATACATTTTAAGGGGAATTCCGATGGAAGTGGGCAAGATTCTCCACTATTGACTTATCTTGTATACAGATGGTACGCATGACCTGGTCTTGGAGGAGAGCCGGTCATGAACGCACAGACATATCCCCTGAATGCATGGTATGCCGCCGCCTATGATGTCGAGGTCAAGCGAGCGCTGCTGCCGCGGATGATCTGCGGCAAGCCCGTGGTGATGTTTCGCAAACAGAACGGAAGGGCGGCAGCGCTCGCCGACACCTGCTGGCACCGGCTGCTGCCGCTCTCCAAGGGGGAACTGCATGGCGACAATGTCATCTGCGGCTACCATGGGCTGGAATTCGATGAGACCGGCCGCTGCGTCTACATGCCATCGCAGGACACGATCAACCCATCTGCCTGCGTGAAAAGCTATCCGCTGGAGGAAAAGCACCGTTTCCTTTGGATCTGGATGGGCGATCCGGCGCTCGCCGACCCGGCAAAGATTCCCGACCTGCACTGGAATGACGATCCAGAATGGACCGGCGACGGCAAGGTCATCCACGTCAAATGCGATTACCGCCTGGTCGTTGACAACCTGATGGACCTGACCCACGAGACTTTCGTCCACGGTTCGTCGATCGGCAATCGCGCCGTTGCAGAAGCACCGTTCGAGGTCACGCATTCCGAAAAGACAGCGACCGTCACCCGATGGATGGAAGGCATCGACCCGCCGCCCTTCTGGTCGGCGCAGCTGCAGCGTCCGGGCAAGGTCGATCGCTGGCAGATCATCCATTTCGAGGCACCGTCGACCATTGCCATCGATGTCGGTGTTGCCGTTGCCGGCACCGGTGCCCGCAACGGCGACCGCAGCCAGGGCGTCAATGGCTTCGTGCTCAACACGATGACGCCCGAGACCGGCAGCACCTGTCATTATTTCTGGGCCTTCGTCCGTAACTGGGACCTCGGCAACCAGGCCTGGACGCACAAGCTGCGCGAAGCCGTGGCCGGCGTCTTCCGGGAGGATGAGGTTATTCTCGAAGCGCAGCAGAAAGCGATCGAGGCCAATCCCGACCACGTCTTCTATAATCTCAACATCGATGCCGGCTCGATGTGGGCGCGGCGGCTGATCGACAGGATGATCGACAGCGAACAGGCCGTGCGCCTGGCGGCGGAGTAAATCATGGAGCCGAAACGCGATTCCCAGACGTTGAAGGCATTGCTCGGCGTCCGCGACCTTGTGCTGGGCGGCGACGTCGTGGCGGGCGAACGCTTGTCGGAGGTCACCTTGGCCGAGATGCTCGGTGTTTCCCGAACACCGCTCCGGGCGGCGCTCTCGCGGCTGGAACAGGAGGGACTGCTGGAAGCCATTCCCTCCGGCGGCTATGCCGTCCGCAGCTTCACCATCGCCGACGTCTTCGACGCCATCGAACTGCGCGGCGTGATGGAAGGCACGGCTCTGCGCCTGGCCGCCGAACGCGGCGTGCCGGCCGCCCGGCTCGCCCAGCTTCGGGCGTTGGTCCATGCGCTCGACAGGACCTTTGCCGAACGGCTGGAAGATATGCAGTTCGAGCGCTATGTCGCGCTCAACGCCGAATTTCATGCGCTGCTGGCGCTTTTGCCCGGTAGCGAGACGATGCGCCGCGAACTCGAAAGGGTCGCGCAACTGCCCTTCGCCTCGCCGAGCGCCTTCCTCGAGAAACAGGAGGACGTTCCGGCCTTCCGGCAATCGCTGGTCTTTGCCCAGCGACAGCATCACGACATGGTCAACGCGCTCGAACAGCGCGAGGGCGCCCGGGCCGAATTTCTCGGCCGCGAACATGCGCGGCTCGCCCGCAAAAACCTGGAATTCGTCATCGGCGAAGATCGCAGCCTGATCAAGAGAGTGCCGGGACTGGCGCTTGTGACCGCCTGAAGGAGAGAGCGATGCGTATGAACACAGAATGGCGGCATGCCCGTGTCCGCTCCGCCGAAGAGATCGCCGAAGGCGTCCGCCGCGTCGAATTCGAGCTCGATGGCGCGCTGCCGCCCTTCGATCCGGGCTCGCATACCAATATCGTCGTCACGATCGACGGTGCCCGCGCCATCCGCACCTATACCTGCGTGCCGGCGGCGCCGAATTGCCTGGCGATCGCGGTCAAGCTGCATCCCAACAGCCGCGGCGGCTCGCGCTTCGTCTGGTCGCTCGAGCTGGACGGCACGGTGGAAATGACGCTGCCGGAAAACCGCTTCGAGCTCTCCTGGCGGGCGAGCCGGTACCTGTTGATTGCCGGCGGAATCGGCGTGACGCCGATCTACGGCATGGCGCGCGCGCTGGCAGTGGCCCGGCAACCGCTCAGGATGGTCTACGGCGCAGCGTCTCGCGCCGCCATGCCTTTTGTCGATGAACTGTCGGACCTGCTCGGCCAATCGATCGAATTTTTTCCGGCCGACGAGGGACGGACATTCGATCTCGTCGACGAAATCGCCGCGCTACCCGAAGACGGCGAAGCCTATGTCTGCGGGCCGCTCGGACTGCTGGAGGCCGTCAAGCGGCTCTGGCTCGAAAGCGGTCGCCCCGTGAGCCGTCTGCGCTACGAAGTGTTCGGCGACAACGGAAAATTCGCCGAGGTGCCGTTCGAGATCTCGGTGCTCAACCGCGGCATCGATATCGTCGTGCCGCCGGACCAATCCCTGCTCGATGCGCTGATCGGCGCCGGCGTGGAAATGATCTACGATTGCCAGCGCGGCGAATGCGGCCTGTGTGCCGTTCGCATCGTCGAGAGACATGGAGAGATCGATCATCGCGACGTGTTTTTCAGCGAAGAGGAAAAAGCCGAGAACCACCAGATGTGCGCCTGTGTCTCGCGCCTGACGGGCGGTCGCGCGGTTATCGATATCGGCTACCGACCCTGATCCCGGCTTCGCTCGCCGGGAATCGGCAACACGGCTGAAGGCTTGATGTCTTTGAGCACGAACATCGTGTTCATTTCCTTGATCCCGGGCAGGCGGCGGACGACGGTCATGGCGAAATCGGCATAGCTATCGAGATCCTCCGCCACCACCTGCAGCAGGAAATCCGCCTCGCCCGCCACGGAATAGCAGGCGATGACATTGTCGAGCTTGCGCACATCATCGGAAAACCGCTCCGCCTCATCGTGTGAATGCGTATCGATCTGCACACGGATGAAGGCGAGCACGCCAAGCCCAATCGCCCGGCGGTCGATCATCGCCTGATAGCCACGGATCACGCCGCTCTCCTCCAGCCGCTTCACTCGCCGCCAGCACGGCGACGTCGACATGCCGACCCGTTCCGCCAGTTCCTGGTTGGTCAGCCGACCGTCACTCTGCAGAGCGCGCAAAATGCGGACATCGCCGGATTCTACATCCATTTTCGGTAACTCCTTTCCAATTTTCACATTTCAGAGGTAAGTTTTACCGATCTAATGCAGATAAAGCCAGCAATGGGCAGGATTTTCCTCTGCCATACGCCTATGATCCCCGCAAGGCCGAGGGGGTGCGTGAATGGTGTTGGATGACTGGAAGGTTGCGATCGTCGTGGACCCGGGACTGAGCCTCGGGGAACTCACCAATACGGTCGCCGTGCTAGGCATCGGTCTTGGCGCCGCCGTGCCCCGCTTCGCCGGTGAGCGACTGACGGACGCCACCAGCCGGCAATTTCATATCAGTTCCAACAGACCGGTCCCGGTTCTGCAGGCCAATGGCGATGGCTTGCAGGCACTGCTCGCCAAAGCACTGCCGACAGCGGACCATGCGGTCGTCGTTCCCTTTCCGCGCTTCGCCCGGCAATTGCATGATTACCGCGACTACGAGGCGGCGATACCCGGCCGCGACCTTGCGGCGGAGGTGATCGACGGCATCGGTCTCGGCGGCCCGGCAAAATGGGTGCGGTCGCTGACTGGATCGTTGAAATTGCTGCGCTGACAGTTTCGGAGCTTCCGCACGATCATTGGCAGTTCCGGGGAGGAACCAAAGTGCGGCATTTCGGTTCTAGCCAAAACGGAGGACCGATGCATGGCGATGAACGAAACAATGGGCGAACCCATTCCAAGAGGCATTATCGGCGATTCTGCGGCAATCGCCGACGACAGCTATGGCAGCAATCCACGCAGTACAGATCAGGCCGCCCAGCTTGCCGAAATCAAGGAAGAGCTTCGCCAACTCAGCCGGACGATCACACAGCTTGCCGAGAACGGCTCCAAGTTTGCTCAAGACCGCATCCAGACTGCGGCGCAGACGGCCGTCGATCGTTATCCGGTCGGCAGCCTCGCGCTCGCCGCCTTGGTCGGCTATTGGTTTGGCAGTCGCAGGCATTGATCGCCTTTGCGTTTTAGCCGCTTCAGCAAGTTCGTGGCTAGGCATTAATGCCTATAGAGCCGAAGTTACCAAACGTTAACAAATCGTATAATTTCGACAGCGCTCTCAGATCGAATCATCTATCCATTTCCTATCGGAGATATTGCCATGTCGAATGTACAGGAACAGATCGAAGCCATCCGCCGGTTTGCGGAGGAAAGCGAGCGGCAAGCTGATCGGATGAAGATCGTGATCGAGCACCTCAAGCGGCACGGGCAGTCGGTCGAAGCGGCAGAGATGCAGATGTCGCAGTCGCACACGATGGCGCGCGCCTATCGCGAACGTCGCGACGAACTGGAGGCGCAGCTCGTTGCCAGGCATGAGGAAGCGGCTCAGGCGTAAGCGCCGCGTCTCAGACCCTCGATCCAGTTGCGGCAGAGCTGTACGCCGTCTTCCGGCCGGAATGCACCGGGGTTCAAGCACCACGCCAGCCACAAGCCATCCATCAGAGCCGTGAATGCCATGGCGGTCAAGCGTACATCACCAACCTTGAAGCCTTCCGCCTCTGACAGGCTGGAGATCAGACCGTCGACCGTTTCGACATAGTCGGCATATTCCTTCTGCTGCGAAGCGCTCATGCGCGGTGAATGCAGGATCAGCCCCCAGAACACCACCCAGACGCCCAGGACATCGCGATCGAAGAGCAGTGGCGAAAACGATGCCTTGATAAAGGCGTCGAGCCGCGCCTGCGGCGTCGGATCAGCCTCGTCCACCGCCTTCAGGATCTGCTGCAAGAGACCGGTCGACATGATGTCGAAGGCATAGGCGACGAGTTCGTTGATCTCGCCGAAATGGTGTGTGATCAACCCCTGCGTGACACCGGCCTCGGCCGCGATCTGCCGCACCGAGACACCGGCATTGCCATGCTTGACGATGCAGCGAAGGGCAGCCTCGCCCAATTGCCGGCGGCGATCCTCGGGTGCTTCGCGGCGGAACCGGGCACGCGGCTTCGGCTTGGTCTTGGCTCCAGTCAACGGTGTCGTCCCGTTCATAAACTCACTACCGTTTTGAATAGCGTTTTCTGAAATTCAGCGCAACCATCTAATTTCACAGGCATTTCAAGGGAAATTATAAACTCGTATAATAATGCTTGACAAAAGGCGTCGGAAATTTATCCTGCTCCCAACGATCGGCAAAAGCCGGCCAGGGGAACGAGCATGAATATGATGGCGAAGCCGCAATCGCGGTACGATATCCTGTTTGAACCGGTCAGGATCGGACCGGTCACCGCGCCCAATCGTTTCTATCAGGTTCCGCATGCCTCGGGCATGACCAATGCCCTGCCGCATATCCGCGCCGGCTTTCGTGAGATGAAGGCCGAGGGTGGCTGGGGCGTGATCTGTACCGGCGCCTGTTCCATCGACCTGTCTTCCGATGACTCGCCGCTGCCGATGGCGACGCTGTGGGACGACAACGACATCAAGGCACATGCATTGATGACCGAGGCGGTGCACAAGCATGGAGCATTGGCCGGCGTCGAGCTCTGGCATGGCGGTGCTTCGGTGATGAACCGCACGACACGCGTGGCGCCGATTTCGCCCTCCGGCATTCCCTGGATGGCAACGCATGTCGGCTTCATGGGCAATCTCAAGCCGCGCTCGATGGACAAGCAGGACATCAGGGACGTGCTGCGCTGGCAGGCGGAAGGCGCCCGCAAGGCGCGGCAGGCAGGCTTCGACATCGTTTATGTCTATGCTGGCATGGGCTATCTCGGATACGAATTCCTACTGCCGGAATACAATCACCGTATCGACGAATATGGCGGTTCGGTTGCCAACCGGGTCCGCTTCGTGCGCGAGATGATCGAAGCGACCAAGGATGCCGTGGGCAAGGATTGCGGTGTCGCGCTCCGTATTTCGCTTGAAGAACTGCGGGGACGGCCGGGCACGCATCACCCCTCCGAGGCGCATGAGGTGATCGCACTGTTGGCCGACGTACCGGACCTCTTCGACGTGAAGATGGATTCGAGCCCGACGGACTGTTCCGCCTCGCGTTTTACTGGCGAGGGCAGCCATGAGCCGGTGATCGATTTCGTCAAGCAGATAACCAACAAGCCGGTGGTCGGCGTCGGCCGCTTCACTTCGCCGGACACGATGGTCAGCCAGATTAGCCGTGGCGTGCTCGACCTTATCGGCGGCGCGCGACCCTCGATCGCCGATCCCTTCCTGCCCAACAAGATCAGGGAAGATCGGATCGAGGAAATCCGCGAATGCATCGGCTGCAACATCTGCATTTCGAGCTGGCATGACGGCGTGCCGGTGCGCTGCACCCAAAACCCGACGGCGGGCGAGGAATGGCGGCGCGGCTGGCATCCGGAAAAGCCGGGCAAGGCCGAAAAACCCGAGCGCGTGCTGGTGATCGGCGGCGGCCCGGCCGGGTTGGAGACGGCGCTGACGCTCGGCCGGCGCGGGCATGAGGTGACGCTCGCCGATGCGAAGTCCAGTTTCGGCGGCCGGCTGACCTTCGAGAAGAGCTTGCCGGGTCTCTCCGCATGGAACCGAGTCGTTGATTATCGCCTCGGGCGGCTCAACCAGATGACCAATGTGTCGATGTATCTGGAAAGCCAGCTCGGAATCGACGACATCATCGACATGGCGCCCGATCATGTGGTGCTGGCGACGGGTTCGCACTGGACCAATCTGCTCTATTCGCCAATGGAAATCCCCATGGGCCGGATCGAGCATCCAAATGTCTTCACGCCCGACGATATTGCTGGTGGGCGGATGCCGTCAGGCGAAACGCTGGTCTTCGATTTCGACAATTATTACATGGGCGGCGTGATCACCGAGCACCTGGCGGCGCAGGGCGTGCCGGTCTCCTATGCAACGCCCGCCGGCCAGGCTTCGGCCTGGACGATCATGACCAACGAATTGCCGCTGGTGCATCGGGCGCTGACGAAGCGCAACGTGCCGGTGACAACGCTGACCACGGTCGCCGCTTTCGATGGCGACAGCGCAACCCTGTCGCAACTCTTCACCGGCGAACGTCACCGAATCCAATGCCTCAACCTGGTCATCGTCGGCTTACGCATGCCGAATGATCATCTTTTCAACGTACTCAGCGCCCGTTCCGCCGAGATCGAAGCCGCTGGCATAAAGAGCGTCGAACGGATTGGCGATGCACTGGCGCCGGGTGCCATCACCCATGCCGTGCATAGCGGTCATCGCTATGCGATGGAGCTTGGCGAAAAGTCGAAAGGCTTTCGCCGCGATGCACCCATCGTCGAGTTCGAGCCGTCCTACACCTCCATCGCTGGTCTCGAGGTGGCCTGATGGCGAACGAGGCCCCGTCCATGTCGCCGTGGTCCGTCGCTTCGCCGCTCGCCGGCGGGGCGTTGCACGCTGTGGGTTCGGGTCTGTTTCACACTCTCCTGCCGCTCAGGCTGGTGGCGGAAGGCTATGGTCCGGATGCAATCGGTCTTGTGGTCGGCGCCGAGGGTGCGGGATTTCTTGTCGGCTGCGTCGGTTCGGTACGGTTGATCCGCTCGGTCGGCGAGGTGCGCGCCTATGCGGCGCTCTCGGCAGTCTCCGCCGTGTTGATCCTGTCGCTCGGCATGCGGCCGAATCTGGCCGTGTTCATGATCATCCAGGCAGTGGTCGGCTTTGCCAATGCCGGGCAATCGGTGGTGATCGAGAGCTGGATGAACGCGATGACATCCAACGCCAATCGCGGCCGCATCCTGACGCTTTATGTGCTGCTGCTTGGCCTGTTCTACGGCTCCGGCCAGTTGCTGGCGACCAACATCGATCCGGCCGGCGACGCGATGCTGATGATGGCAGCAGCGGCCTATGTGCTGGCGCTGGTGCCGGTGACCGCCATCTGGGTCGGCGAGCCGCAATTGCACGTGCCGATGGGCATCAAGATCTTTCGAACGTTCCAGATCTCGCCGTCGGGAACCATGGCCTGCCTGCTGACGGGGCTGATCTCCTCTACCTTCGCATCGATCGGTCCGCTCTACGGGCTGGAGCTGAAATTCAACCAGCAGACCATCGTCATCCTCATGGCGGCAACGCAGCTCGGCGCGCTCTTTCTGCAATTCCCGCTTGGCTATCTTTCCGATCGGCTCGACCGGCGTATGATGATGCTGTGGCTGTCGGTGGCGCTCGCTGTGCTCTGCGCGATCTTTCTGTTCTTCGGACCGACTACGCCCTTCTGGCTGTTCCTCGTCGCCTTCTCGATCTTCGGCGGCATTTCCGAGATTTTCTATCCGCTCGGCGTGGCGCATGCCAATGACAAGGCCGAGCCGAGCGAATTCGTGACGCTGTCCTCCAACATGCTTTTGCTCTGGGCCTTTGGTGGCACTGTGGGTCCGGCAATCGTCACTGCCGGTGTCGCGCCGTTCGGTGCGAAAATCTTCTTCTGGTATGCAATCGCGCTTGCCGTGCTGTTTGCCGGTTATGCGCTCTGGCGGCTGTATCGCCAGCCGGCCGCCAAGAGCCGCGAACAGTTCGTCGCCTACCCGCAGACTTCGCCCATGGTCTATGAATGGACTCCGCATGACGAGGCCGGCGATGGCGGGAAGACCAAGCCATGACCCGGATCGTCGACACTTTCCCGCGAAAGGTCCGCACGCTCGATCCGGTGTTCATCACCATGACCGACGGCACACGTCTAGCTGCCACGATCTGGCTGCCGGAGGATGCGGCGCAAAAGCCGGTACCAGCTATCCTCGAACTCATCCCCTATCGACGCCGCGACGGCACCGTGTTCCGTGACATGAAGATGCATCCTTACGTCGCCGGCCACGGCTTTGCCTGCTGTCGTGTCGATATCCGCGGCTCGGGGGATTCCGAAGGCATCCTGACGGACGAATATACTGCCCAGGAACAGGACGATGCCTGCGAGATCATCGCCTGGCTGGCAGAGCAACCATGGTGCACGGGTTCTGTCGGCATGACCGGCATTTCCTGGGGCGGCTTCAATGCGTTGCAGGTGGCGGCGAAACAGCCGCCGGCGTTGAAGGCGGTCATCGCGCTCTGCTGTTCCGACGACCGCTACGCTGATGACGTGCATTATTACGGCGGCAATCTGCTGACAGAGGACGGCATGTGGGCCGCCTTCATCCTCGGCATGGGTGGGCTGCCGCCCGACCCGCAAATCGTCGGCGACAAGTGGCGTGATATCTGGCGGCAGCGCCTGGAAGCCACCGCTTGTTGGTCCGAGACGTGGATGCAGCATCAGCGTCGCGATACCTATTGGAAATTCGGCTCGGTCTCAGAGGATTTCTCGCAGATCAAAATCCCCGTCTACGCGATCAGTGGCTGGGACGACACCTATTTCAACGCCGTGCCGCGGCTGCTGGCAGGACTTTCGGGACCACGAAAAGGCCTGATCGGACCTTGGACGCATGCCTATCCCTTCCTTGGCAATCCCGGCCCAGCGATCCACTACCTCAAGGAAGCGATCCGCTGGTGGCGGCATTGGCTTGAAGGTATCGACACCGGCATCATGGATGAGCCGGCCTATACGGTGCTGATCAAGGACCCGCACCGGCCTGCTCATTGCTATCCCGAACATCCCGGCCGCTGGGTGCGTGAGCCGAGCTGGCCGTCGCCAAATGTCAGCGAAAAGTTACTCTACTTGAATGCCGGCCGGCTTGGCGATCACCGGGAGGCAGGTGCGACGATGTCGCTGCGCTCACCCGTCACCGCCGGGCGCGATTGCGGCCGCTATGGCGGCTATGGCGGCACGGTGCCGGATATGGCCGGCGATCAGCGGCGCGAGGATGGGCTCGGCCTTTGCTTCGACATGCCGGTCACGGAGGATTTCGACCTGCTTGGCGCGCCTGCGGTTGATCTGGTGCTTCGGTCGAGCGTGCCCCAGGCCACCATTGTCGCCCGGCTTTGTGAAGTGCTGCCGGATGGTACATCCACGCTGGTGACATGGGGTGCGCTGAACCTTTCGCAGCGCGCGAGCCGCGAGCGTCCCGTATCGCTCGTTCCGGGCGAACGGATGACAGCACGGCTGGAGCTCAATCATTGCGGCCGCCGCTTTGGCAAGGGCAATCGGCTGCGGCTGGTGTTGTCGAACCAGCATTGGCCGGTGCTCTGGCCGGCACCGGTGATGCCGACCTTCGAGATCGAACCGGGCGCCTGCGAGTTGATGCTGCCGATGCGCGCGCCGCAGCTGGATGACGGCATATTCGGATTCGAGGAAGCCGAGATCTCGCCGCCGGTACCGATGGAGGAGATCGAAGCCGAAGAGCATACGCACGAGTTGGTTATCAATGCAGGCCAACGCCGCGAGACGCTGACGCTGTCCAGCAATCATGGCCGGCAGCATCTGACAGATCGCGCAAACGAGACCTGGGCACGCGTGACGGACAGGATGGAGATCGTCGAAGACGATCCGCTGTCGCCAAAACTCGATACAAGTTGGGTGCTTGGATACAAAAGCGCGGATTGTGATGTCGAGACGACTTCACGAGTGGTGGTGACATCGACGGAGACAAAATTCCGGCTGGAGTGGCGGCTGGAAGCACGGGAGAAGGGCGACAAGGTTTTCGAGCGGGAGGGCGATGTATGGATCGATCGGGATCATATTTGATCGTCAGCGGCTTTGGCTACCCCCCTCTGCCCTGCCGGGCATCTCCCCCACAAGGGGGGAGAGTGG